>NZ_RAWD01000141.1:0-23735 GCF_003612065.1 Corallococcus sp. CA047B | reverse complement strand
CCCCAATGGCATACAGGTGAGGTAGCACGGGGACCACGCCATGCTCCCTCCCCCGACGCCCGTGGACGAGCCCCGGCGCTTGCAGGCCCTGCGCTCGCTGTGCCTCCTGGACACGCCCGCCCACGAGCGCTTCGACCGCATCGTTCGCGCCGCCTCCCACCTGTTCCGCGTGCCCATCGCGCTGGTGTCCCTGGTGGACGAGGACCGCCAGTGGTTCAAGGCCCGTCAGGGCCTGTCCGCCTCCGAAACGCCGCGCGACGTGTCCTTCTGTGGCCACGCCATCCTGTCCGCCGGCAGCTTCGTCGTGCCGGACGCGCTGCGCGACCCGCGCTTCCACGACAACCCGCTCGTCGTGGGCGCCCCCTTCGTGCGCTTCTACGCCGGCCACCCCCTGCGCACCGCCGATGGCAGCCGCGTGGGCACCCTGTGCCTCATCGACCATGAACCGCGCGACTTCTCCGACGCGGACCGCGGCGCGCTCGCGGACATGGCCGGCTGGGCGGAGGTGGAGCTCAACGCCCTCAACGAGCGCGAGGCCCGCACGGCCCTGGAGCAGCAGGAGCGCTTCTTCAAGGTCTCCGTGGACATGCTCTGCATCGCCACCATGGACGGCACCTTCCTGCGCCTGTCCCAGGCCTGGAGCCGCACGCTCGGCTTCACCGAGGCGGAGCTGTACTCCACCTCCGTCGTGGACCTGGCCCTGGACGACGACCGCGCGGGTACCGCCCGGCACCTGGCCCGCGCCCGCGAAGGCGCCGCCGTCCTCCAGTTCGAACACCGCGCCCGCTGCGCGGACGGCTCCTGGCGCTGGCTGCAGTGGAACGCCGTCCCGGATCCGCAAGAGGGCCTGCTCTACGCCGTGGCCCGCGACGTCACCCAGGCCCGCGTCCTGGAGGAGGAACGCCAGCGCGTGGAGCGGATGAAGAACGAATTCATCTCCACCGTGAGCCACGAATTGCGCACGCCGCTCACCTCCATCCGGGGCTCGCTGGGCCTGCTGGAGGGCGGCATCGCCGGCCCGTTGGAGCCGCAGGTCGCGCAGATGGTGGGCATCGCGCACAAGAACAGCGAACGGCTGCTGCGCCTCATCAACGACATCCTCGACCTGGAGAAGATGGAGTCCGGCCGGCTGGACCTCTGCCTGGCGTCCACCGACGTCGCCCCCCTGCTCGCCCAGGCGCTCCAGGCCCACCAGGGCTACGCGGCCGAATACGGCGTGCACCTGGAAGTGAAGGTGGAGGCCCCCGGCGCGCGCGCCCGCGTGGACGAGGACCGCTTCAACCAGGTGCTCGCGAACCTGCTGTCCAACGCCATCAAGTTCTCCCCCCAGGGCGAGCGCGTCACCCTCTCCCTCACCCGCGAGGAGGGCACCTTGCGCGTGGAGGTGGCGGACCACGGCCCCGGCATCCCGGAGGCGTTCCAGCCCCGCGTCTTCCAGAAGTTCGCCCAGGCGGACGCGTCCGACACCCGCAAGCGCCCCGGCACCGGCCTGGGCCTGAGCATCGCCCACGGGCTGGTGGCCCGCATGGGCGGCACCCTGCGCTTCGTCACCCGCGCCGGCGAGGGCACCCGCTTCTCCTTCGACCTTCCCGAGTGCGACCCGTCCCCGTAACGCGATCCAACCCCGACCCCGAGGCGCACCTCCTCCCATGGCGACCATCCAGAAAGTCCTGCTCGTCGACGACGAAGACGACATCCGCACCATCGGGCAGCTGAGCCTCAGCCGCGTGGGCAAGTGGCAGACGGTGCTCGCGTCCTCCGGCGCGGAGGCCCTGGAGAAGGCGGCCACGGAGGTGCCGGACCTCATCCTGCTGGACGTGATGATGCCCGGCATGGACGGGCCCACCACCTTCGGCCGGCTGCGGGCCCAGGCCGCCACCGCGAACACGCCCATCATCTTCATGACCGCGAAGATTCAAAAGCAGGAGGTCGCGCGCTACCTGGAGCTGGGCGCGGTGGGCGTCATCGGCAAGCCGTTCGACCCCATGACGCTGCCGCAGGAAATCCGCAAGCTGGTGCCCTGAATGGAACCTCGCCTGTCCAAACGCTCCGCCGCGCTGGCCGCGGGCGCCCTGGTGCTCCTGTGCACCCTGTTCCTGCTGGGCCGCCCGGGCTCCACCGCCGAACATGACGCCTACCGCACCCAGCTGCGCCAGCTGCGCGTGGCCACCGCGGAGCTGGAGCTGGACGTGCTGCGCCAGCGGGTGGGCATGCGGGAAGCGCACGGCTCCACGGGCAACGACTTCGACGCGCTGGAGGCCCGCGCCCGCATGCTGCGCGCCATGCCCGCCTTCCTGCCGGACGAGGGCATGCGCTCGCTGACCGCGTCCCTGGACGCCTACCTGCGCGCGCTCCAGGGCTCGCGCGCCCTGCTCGCCACCGCCCGTGAGAAGGACGAACAGTTCGCGGCCCTGTGCGAGGTCTTCCCCAGGAACGTCTTCGCCGCGCACGCCGCGCTGCCCCCGGGCGCGCTGCGCGCCCAGGTGGAGACGCTGGGGGGGGACGTGCTCACCGCGTCCCGTCTGCACGGGAAGGACTTCGGCTCGCGGGTGGAGGCCTCGATCGCGCGCCTGGAACAGGCCCGCAAGGGAGAGCGTGTGTCCACCGACGCCTTCGCCGCGCTGCATGTCCTGGAGACCCAGGCGCGGGAGCTGACGGTGCTGCTGCGCTCGGCGGACGCGTCCTTCCAGGCGCTCCTGGACCACAGCGCCAGCAGCGAGGCCGAGCGCCTCATCACCACGTACCTCCAGCTCCAGGAGCAGTCCCAGTCCCGCGCCGAGCGCACGCGCATCGTCCTCTTCGGCGTGTCCTTCCTGTTGGTCATCTACGTGCTCGTCGTCCTGGTGCGGCTGGCGCGGGCGTCCGCGGCGCTGGGGGAACTCAACCGGGGCCTGGAGGCGCGCGTGGCCGAGCGCACCCAGGCGCTGTCCGCCGCCAGCGCGGAGGCGCGGGCCAGCGACGCGCGCAAGGCCGCCATCCTGGAGGCGTCCCCGGACGGCATCGTGGTGCTGGACGAAGCCGGCCGCGTGGTGGAGTTCAACCCGGCCGCGGAAGGAAACTTCCGCCTCACGTCCGCCCGGGCGGTGGGCGCGGACTTCCTGTCGCTCGCCCTGCCCGCGTCACTGCCGGCGGCCCAGCGAGACAGCGTCCACGCCGCGCTCCAGAAGGACAGCGGCCCGGCGGCGCGCGTGGAGTCGCCGTGTCTTCGCGCCGACGGCGGCGTGTTCCCCGCGGAGCTCACCTTCGCGCGCGTGCACGGGGACGGTCCGCCGCGCACCACCGTCTTCGTGCGCGACCTCACCGAGCGCAAGACCGTGGAGCGGATGAAGAACGAGTTCGTCTCCACCGTGAGCCACGAGCTGCGCACGCCGCTCACCTCCATCCGGGGCTCGCTGGGCCTCTTGGAGGGCGGCATCGTGGGGGATCTGCCCGCGCAGGCGCTGGACATGGTGCGCATCGCGCGCACCAACACCGAACGGCTCATCCGCCTCATCAACGAGATTCTCGACCTGGAGAAGATGGAGTCCGGGATGCTGGAGCTGAAGCTCCAGCCACAGACGGCGCAGGACCTGGTGGAGTCCACGCTCCTGGGCGTGCAGGGCATGGCGGACGCCGCGCACGTCACGCTGCGCTCGGACGTGGAGGGCACGCCGCAGGTGAAGGGCGACCGCGACCGGCTCATCCAGGTGCTCACCAACCTGGTCTCCAACGCGGTGAAGTTCTCCCCGCAGGGCGGCTCCGTGGTGGTGGCCTCCAGCGTGGCGGCGGACGGCCGGGTGCGCTTCAGCGTCACCGACCAGGGCCCCGGCATCCCGGAGGAGAAGCTCTCCCGCCTCTTCGGCCGCTTCCAGCAGTTGGACGCGTCAGACACCCGCTCCAAGGGCGGCACCGGCCTGGGGCTGGCCATCTCGCAGGCCATCGTGGAGCAGCATGGCGGCCGCATCGAGGTCGTGAGCCGGCCCGGCCACGGCGCCACCTTCCACTTCAGCCTGGAGTCCCTGCGCGCCCCGGCTCCGTCGCCCGGCGCCGTGTCCCCGGTGCCCCGGGACGAGTCGCGCCACAACGTGCTCATCGTCACCGCGGACGCGGACCTGTCCGCGCTGCTCCGGGGCCTGCTGTCCCACGAGGGCTACCGGGTGGTGCGCGCCGCCACGATCGCGGAGGCCGTGCAGGCGGTGGACACGTCGCTGCCGGACGCGCTGGTGGTGGACACGCAGATGCCGGACGGCCACGTGCTGGACTGGGTGCGCCGCCTGCGCGAACAGCCGCGCACCCGCGAGCTGCCCGTGCTGGCGCTGTCCGGCCGCGCGACGGATGGCACCGCGGGCGTGGGCACGCCGCTCCTGGTGGACTGGCTGCCCCGGCCGGTGGATGAGACCCGGTTGCTGAAGACACTGCGTTACGCCATGCGCCAGCCGGGACAGGCGCGCGTGCTGGTGGTGGACGACGACGCCACCACGCGCCGGGTGCTGTGCGCGCAGTTCGAACGGCTGGGCGCGCTGTGCATCGAAGCGGCGGACGGGGAGAGCGCGGTGGCGCTCGCGCGCGACACGCCCCCGGACCTCATCGTGCTGGACGTGGGGCTGCCCCGCCTGGATGGCTTCGAGGTGGTGGACATCCTGCGCCAGGGCAAGGGCCGCGCGACCCCGCTCATCGTCTTCACCGGGCGGGAGCTGTCGCGCACCGACCAACGCCAGCTCACGCTGGGCATCACGCGGCACCTGACGAAGGCCCGCTCCTCGGAAGAGGAGCTGGTGAACTCCGTGCGGGAGCTGCTCAACGGTCTGCTGGCCCGCCGGGACGTCGCGGCCACTGAACCCAGAAAGGCGCTGCCATGAGCACCGCGCGTCACAACAAGACCCTCCTCTTCCTGGAGGACGACCGGGACCTCCAGACCCTGGTCTGCACCTTCCTGCGCGACAAGGGCTATCAGGTCACCCCCGCGCGCTCCGCCGCCGAGGCGCGCGAGGTGTTGGTGTCCCAGCCGGTGGACGCCGCCATCGTGGACGGCCTCTTGCCGGGCATGACGGGCGCAGACTTCATCCGCGAGCTGCGCCAGACGCGCCCCGGGCTGCCGGTGCTCTTCGCCTCCGCCTTCTGGAAGGACCTCAAGAGCCACGAGCTGCTCACGCGCCAGTTGGGCGTGGCGCGCGTGGTGCACAAGCCCTACCGGCCAGAGGAGCTGGCGGTGTGGCTGGAGCAGCTCTTCGCGCTCGCGGAGCCGCCGCCCCCGCCCCCGGAGGCGCTGGAGGCGGAGGAGCCCGAACCGGAGGACGCCTTCGCGGCGAGCCTGGCCCTGCTCAGCGCGGACTACGGCGCGAAGCTGCCGGAGCGGCTGGCCACGCTGAAGGCACTGCTCGGCAAGGGGCGGAAGGGGGATGCCTCGTCCATGGAGGAGGCCTACAGCGTCGTGCACAAGCTGCATGGCACCGCGGGCAGCTACGGCTTCCGGGACGTGAGCCTCACGGCGGGCAAGCTGGAGGACGTGCTGCAGCCCGTGCGGCACGGGGGCCCGCTGGACTGGGCGGCGGTGGACGCGGCCTTCCACGCGCTGGAGGACGTGGTGGCCCTGCCGGTGGAGGTGGAGCCGGAGCAGGAGGTCGTGGAGGCGCCCTCCGCCATGGGCACGCTGCTGGTGGTGGACGAGGACCCGGCGGTGCTCGCGGACGCGAAGCGCATGGGAGCGCAGGAGGACGTGCGGGTGGTGACGGCGGCCTCGGCCCAGGAGGCCTGCGCGGTGGCCCGGCGGCAGTGGGTGGACGGGGCGCTCCTGCACATGGGCAATGAGGGCATCGCCACGGCGAACGCGCTGCGGGCGCTGGACGGGCACCAGTCGCTGCCGCTGGCCTTCTCCAGCTCCGGCGGCGGACTGCAGGAGCGCATGGTCGCGGCGCATGCGGGCGCGTCGCTGTTCCTGCCCCGGCCCTTCACCCTCCAGGACTTCGCCACCGCGGCGGAGCGGCTGGTGACGGCGCGGCGGCAGGAGCGCGCCCGGGTGATGGTGGTGGACGATGATCCGGAGGCCATCCGCGCCCTCACCCAGGCGCTGGTGAGCGACGCGGTGGAGGTGGTGGGGCTGGAGAATGCGTACGGCCTGCTGGACGCGCTCGCGCAGCACCGACCGGACCTGCTGTTGCTGGACGTGCAGATGCCCGGGCCCAGCGGCTTCGACCTGTGCCGCATCCTGCGCCTGACGCCGGAGTGGCAGGAGCTGCCCATCCTCCTGGTGACGGCGCAGGTGGGCCTGGAGTTCCGGCTGGCGGCGTTCCAGGCCGGCGCGGACGACTACCTGGCCAAGCCCGTGCTGCGCGAGGAGCTGCGCGCCCGCGTGCATGCGCGGCTGGAGCGGGCGCGGCTGTCGCGCGAGCGCACGGAGAAGGACGCGCTCACGGGGCTGATGCTGCGCCGTCCCTTCGTGGAGGCGGTGACCACCCGGCTGTCGGAGGCGCGCCGCGTGGACCGGCCGCTGGCGCTGTGCTTCCTGGACGTGGACCACTTCAAGAAGGTCAACGACGAGCACGGCCACCTCGCCGGGGACCGCGTGCTGATGCGGCTGGGGCGCCTGCTGGGCGCGCGCTTCCGCCGCGAGGACCTGCGCGCCCGCTGGGGCGGCGAGGAGTTCGTCGTCGCGCTGCTGGGTGAGACGGCGGAGAACGCGCGCGAAATCCTCTCTCGCACGGCGGAGGAGCTGGCGGGGATGGTCTTCGAGGGCGACGGGGGCGAAGCCTTCCACGTCACCTTCAGCGCGGGGCTCGCGGTGGCGCCGCGGGACGGCACCACGCTGGAGGAGCTGCTGCGCGTCGCGGACACCCGGCTGTACCGGGCGAAGTCCAACGGCCGCAACCGCATCGAGCTCTGAGGCTCAGGGCTCCTCGAACACGAACAGGCCGCGGGACAGGTCCACGACGTACACGGCCCCGTCCCCCGGCACGCGCATGCCGATGGCCCCCTGGTAGAGGCTGTCGGTGCTGCGCGGGTGGAACTCGTCGAAGGTGTTGAAGGACGCCACCTCCCGGGGGCTCTCCGGGGTGGCAACGTCGAAGACGCGCACGCCCTCGTGGTACCAGGCGACGTAGAGCCGCGTGCCCTTGAGCACCATGTTGTGGATGGACGTCTCCGCCCGCATCTTCACCTGCGCGAGGAGGCGGATCCGCGCCGGGTCGGTGACGTCCAGCACGCGCAGGTGCGCGCCGAACCGCTCGCCGCCCTCGAAGGCGATGGTGCGCCCGTCGAAGGTCCCCACCGCGTTCGCGTGGCTGTACTGGCCGGGGAAGGAGTAGCCGCCCAGCACGGGCGTCACGTCGGGACGGGTCACGTCCAGGACGACGTAGCCCGTGGTGGCGTGGTTGACGTAGAGGCGGTCCTGGTAGGCGAACGCGTCGTGCGGATAGCCGTACGGGTCGTCGCGCGGCACGGAGATGCGGCTCAGCAGCTTGGGCTCCAGCGGCGTGGCCACGTCGAACAGGAGCGTCTCCCCGTTGGGGGCCGGGGACATGGCGTACAGCCGGTCCCCGTCCACGAACACGGTGTGCACGTTGATGGCGCCGCCGGGCAGTGAGCGCACGTACTGGGGCGCCGCCGGGTTGGAGATGTCGTAGACGATGACGCCGGAGTTGGCGCTGGCGATGTAGAGCGCGTCGCCCTTCGCCCACACGCCGTTCCAGTAGCTGTCATTGGGCAGGTTCAGCATCGTGACGATGAACGGGTGGGCCTTGTCGGCCACGTTGACGACGGACAGGCCGCCCGCCAGCGTGCCCCGGGGGAGGGACACCACGTAGGCGTGGCCCTTCGTGACATAGACGTCCACCGGGTCTCCCAGCGCGATGGAGGTCTCGGAGACGAGGCGCAGGGACGGAGATGTGGGGGTCTCCCGGCTCCAGTTCATCCGCCGGGCGTCGAAGGTGCCGGAGTATTCCGGCACGCCGTCGGTGCAGCGCACGAAGCAGCCGGTGATGCGGCCCGGCTCCGGCACGCGGCACCCCGCGAGCGCGTAGCGCTGCACGGCCTTCGTGGTCGTCGTGTATTCGTTGGTGAGGAAGAACCCTTGGGCGCCCACCTGCTGGCGCACCAGCGGACGGCCCATGAGGGTGCCGGGGCTGCCGTCGGGGTTCAGGCGGAACCCGGCGCCAAAGGCGCTCTCGGAGTGGTAGCGCAGGATGGCGCGGTAGGTCCCGAGCAGGGCCGGGTCCCCGACGGCCGCCAGGTCGCACCCGGACAGGCGGAAGCTGCCTGGGTCCTCGCAGTTGGCGCGGGGCGACGCGTAGTCCGGATCCGCGCACGGCACGTCGGGGACGACGTCCACGTAGTCGGAGCGCTCCACCGCCGTGCCCGTGGGGGACGGGCCCGCGTCGGGGACCTCGGGGTCGTCCTTGTGACAGCCGGACAGCGACAGGGCGCAGGCGAACAGCGCCGTGATGGACAGGCGCGCGGGGGATTTCATGGGCAGGGGCTCCGGACGGCCAAGAGGCTTCGCGGCAGCATGACGCAGCCACGCGGGCCGGGCTAGAAGCCCCCGGATGCACCCACGCCGCCCCGACATCGACGAAGCCCTCGCCGACCTGCGCACCCGCGTTCCCGGCGGGGGGATCGTCGACCACTGGAGCAGCGACCCTGCCTGGCCCACACCCGAGCAGCAGCGCCTGAAGGACGCGTGGCGGGACAGCATGGCCCAGGCGCTGGAGCAGGCGCTGGCGCGGCCC
The DNA here is from genome assembly GCF_003612065.1 of Corallococcus sp. CA047B. Classification (NCBI taxonomy): domain Bacteria; kingdom Pseudomonadati; phylum Myxococcota; class Myxococcia; order Myxococcales; family Myxococcaceae; genus Corallococcus; species Corallococcus sp. CA047B. Next base: position 15,036 of record NZ_RAWD01000141.1, on the reverse strand, counting down.
GCCTTCGAACCCATCACCATTCCCGAGGCCCGGAGCCCCCCGGACTGGGAGTTCATCCTCGCGCACGCGCTGAAGCGGCACGGTGGGCCTGTCGCCGCGTTCCCCAGCTTCTCCACGACGCGTCAGAAGGACGGGGACACGTTCATCACGCTCGGCACGACCTACGACGAGCTCGTCATCTACCAGGGCCCGCTGGAGCTCCATGGTCACGTCCACCTGGCGGGGACCGTGGTCGTCCTGGGAGACCTCATCGTCCATGGCGCGCTGATGGATGGAGACCCGGCGGACTCGGGCCTCGTGGTCATCGGGAATGAGCGGGTCCGCGCGCTGTACACCGGCTCGGACCACCTCGTGGTGGGGGACCTCGAAGCGGACCTGATGGTGCTGTCCGGCTCGGATGGCTCGTGGGATGTCGGCGGAGAGGTGCGTGCCCGCATCAAGCTGGAGGAGTCCGGCCTGCGGGGCACGGAGGGGGAAGCACTGCGGCGGCGTCTGGAGCCCGTGCCCTCCGAGGAACTCCTCGAGGACGGCTGGAAGCTGTGCCTGGAGGTCGGGCGCGGCCGGCTCACGGTTCGCGAAGGATGAGCAGCCCTCGGTGCGTGTCCACGACGTACACGTACCCGTCGCCCGGGACGCGGATGCCGATGGCACCCGTGAAGATGTTTCCGTCGCGGCCGGGGTCCGTCTCCCGGTAGTTGTTGAAGTACGCCACCTCGCGAGGCTTCGGCGGCACGGACACGTCCAGCACGCGCACGCCCTCGTGGTAGTAGGCGATGTAGAGCCGCGTCCCGTGCAGCACCATGTTGTGGATGGAGGTCTCGGGGCGCAGTTGGTACTCGCCGATGAGCCGCATGTTCGCGGGGTCGGTGACGTCCAGCACGCGCAGGTGCGAGCCCTCGAACTCGCCGCCTTCGAAGGCGATGGTGCGGCCCGCGAAGGTGCCCACCGCGCTCGCATGGGCGTACTGGCGACCGAAGACATACGCGCCCAGCTCCTGGATGTGCTCCGCGTCTTTCACGTCGAAGGCCACGTACCCCGAATCCGTGTAGCTGACGTAGAGGCGGTCTCCGTAGGCGAAGGAATCATGCGGGCCGCTGAAGCCCCGCTGGAGCGAGATCTTGTTGAGCAGCACCGGCGACAGGGGTGACGCGACGTCGAACACGAGCACCGCGTCGCCAGCGGACGGGACGACGGCGTAGAGCCGGTCACCCTGCACGTGGACGGTGTGCACGATGGTCGGCTCGCCGGGCGCGGCGCGCACGTACTGGGGGTCGGCGGGGTTGGAGATGTCGTAGACGATGACGCCGGCCTTGGCGCTGGCGATGTAGAGCGCGTCGCCCTTCGCCCACACGCCGTTCCAGCCCGTGTCGTTCGGAAGCTGGAGGACCTTCTTGAGCACCGGGTGCGCGGGGTCCTTCACGTCGAGGACGGCCAGGCCCCCGAGCCGGTCATTCGACCCGGTGGCCACCACGTAGGCGTGGCCCTTCGCGACGAAGACGTCCACGGCATAGCCGAGCGGAACCGCGGACTCGGAGACGAGGGTGAGGCCGGAGGACTCGGACTCGCCCCGGGCCCGGAGGCCGGTGCGCGCGGCGGTGAAGGTCCCCTTGCTGCGCACCTTGCCCTCGGCGCAGACGACGAAGCAGCCGTTGACGCGGTCGGGTGTGGGCCTCGTGCAGCCTGCGAAGACGAAGTCCCGGGGCGGGCTGACGCGGCTCGCAGGGGCGTGGGATGCGAAGAAGAACGAACCCGCGCCCACCTCCTGGCGTGTCAGGGGCCTGCCGGTGAGATCCCCCGCCCCCCCGTCCAGCGGAAGCTGGAGGCTGTAGGGGCCGTTGGCCTCCATGGCGTAGAAGCCCACGGAGTCCAGGCTGTCGAACGCGTCCGAGGGGCACGACGTCCGGTCGAAGAGGGACACGTCGTCACACGCTGCGACCGGAGCGCCCACGGGCAGCGTGAACGCGCAGTCCGAAAAGGGACGCCGGTCCACGTGGTCGGTGCGCTCGGGCAGGGTCTCGGCGGTGCCGTCCCAGGGCGGCACGTCGGTGCCCGCGTCGGAGGTGCCAGCGTCCGAGCCCGCGTCGGAGTCGTCACCCGCGTCGGACGTGCCGGCATCCACGGGGGGAGGACCCGCATCCGGCCGGGAGGGGGACGACGAACACCCGGACAGGGCCAGGGCGGTGGTGCACAGCAGGAGCCAGCGGGGCAGGCGGGACATGGGGGGCGGACCTCTTCGCGGGGGACCTGGGCACCGCCAGGACGGCGGGCCCTCTCGCGATACGGTCCGGTGTCATCCCCTCGGCGAGGAAGTCGGGAGATGCCCCCCATCCGGAAACCATCGGTCCCGCGCGTCCCAGGCGCCCTTGCGCGCGGGCTCAATCCCTCACAGCTCGTTGAAGATGAGCAGTCCGCGCGCCGTGTCCACGACGTAGACGTACCCGTCGCCCGGGACGCGGATGCCGATGGCGCCCTCGAACATCCCGCTGCTCCGGCCGGGCTGGGTTTCGAGGAAGGTGTTGAAGTACGCCACCTCGCGAGGCTTCGGCGGCACGGACACGTCCAGCACGCGCACACCCTCGTGGTAGTACGCGATGTAGAGCTTCGTGCCCTTGAGGATCATGTTGTGGATGGAGAAGTGGGGGCGCAGGCCGTACTCACCAATGAGCCGCATGTTCGCCGGGTCGGTGACGTCCAGCACGCGCAGGTGCGCGTTGACTCCCTCGCCGCCTTCGAAGGCGATGGTGCGGCCCGCGAAGGTGCCCACCGCGCTCGCATGGGCGTACTGGCGACCGAAGACATACGCGCCCAACTCCAGCGCATGCTCCGGGTTGCTCACGTCGAAGGCCACGAAGCCGGAGCTCGTGCTGTTGATGTAGAGGCGGTCGCCGTAGGCGGTGGCGTCGTGCGGTCCTCCCCACTCACCGGACACCGTCACCCGGTTGAGCAGCACGGGCGAGAGCGGTGAGGTCACATCGAACAGGAGCGTCTGGCTCGCGGGCTCGGGCGCCATCGCATAGAGCCGGTCGCCCTGCACGTGGACGGTGTGCACGGCGATGGCCTCGCCGGGCACGGCGCGCATGTACTGCGGGTCGGCGGGGTTGGAGATGTCGTAGACGATGACGCCGGCCTTGGTGCTGGCGATGTAGAGCGCGTCGCCCTTCGCCCAGACGCCATTCCAGTAGCTGTCGCCGGGAAGCTGGATGCGCTTCGTGAGGACGGGCTTGCTCCGGTTCTTCACGTCGAAGACGGCCAGGCCGCCAGCATCGGCCTTGTCCCCGATGGCCACCACGTAGGCGTGGTCCTTCGCGACATAGACATCCACCGGGAAGCCCAGGGGAACCGAGGCCTCGCCGTGGAGGGTGAGGCCGCCCGAGGACTCGGACTCACCGCGTCCCCAGGAGGGGCGCAGCGCGGTGAAGGTCCCCTGACTGCGCACCTTGCCGTCGGCGCACTGGACATAGCAGCCGTTGACGCGGCGGGGCTCGGGCCGGGTGCAGCCCACGAACGTGAAGTCCCGAGCGGGGATATAGGGAGGCGTCGCGGCGAAGCTGGTGCTGAAGACGAACGAGCCCGGCCCCACGGACTGGCGCGTCAGGGGCCTGCCGTTGAGCGTGCCCGGCGCCCCGTCGAACGGCAGCGTCAGTCCATAGCTGACGGTGACGTACCCGGAGAGACCCCGGCCGAGCAGGTGGTACGTGCCCACGGACTCCAGCGTGTCGAACGCGCCCGCGGGACACGAGGAGAGGTCGAACAGGGACAGGTCCTTGCAGTCCGTGATGGGGGAGCCCGTCGGAAGGGTGAGGGAGCATTCCGAATAGAGGGGCGGGGTCAGCCAGTCGGACAGCTCGGGAAGCGTCTCGGCGCCGCCGTCCCAGGCGTCCGCCTGGGGGCCCGCGTCGGAACTCCCGCTGCCGGCGTCCTGGGAGGACGGGTCCCCCGCGTCCCGGGTCCCCGCATCCGCATCGGAGGTGCCGGAGTCCAGCGTCGTGCCGGAGTCCTCGGACGCGCCGGCATCCACGGACGTGCCGGAGTCCAACGTCGAGCCGGCATCCAGGCGCGTGCCGGCATCCTCCTCCGAGGACTCCTCGGAACAGCCCGTGAGGGCCAGGGCCAGGGTGAGGCTCAGGAGCCAGCGGAACGGAGGCGACATGGAACCCTCTCCTTCAAGCGCCACGGAATGCGGGCACGCGGAATCCTATACGCAGCGAGCCGCCACTCCTGGCGGGCCGAGTCCTTTCAGGACCTTGGGCGGGGCCCCGGAATCTGGAAGGCACGGCGCCGCGAGCCCGTGGGCGGGGCTAGGCTGCGCCGGCCATGCCCATCACGCGTCTGGAAATCTCCGGCTACCGCTCCGTGCGTCAGCTCCACCTGGAGCTGGGGCCGGTGAACGTGGTGGTGGGGCCCAACGGCAGCGGCAAGACGAACCTGTACCGGGCGCTGTACCTGCTCGCGGCGTCGGCGGAAGGGCGGCTCGCGCGCACGCTGGCGGAGGAGGGCGGCACGCCGAGCGTGATGTGGGCCGGCCCGCGCGACCCCAAGAAGCCGGTGCGGTTGAAGGTGGCGGTGGACCTGGACGACCTCGGGTACGAACTGCAATGCGGGCCCGTGCCGGGGTCGGGCACGGCCTTCGCGTTGGATCCAGAGGTGAAGGAAGAGCACCTGTGGGCGTACTCGGGGGGCCGGCGCGGGGTGTTGATGGAGCGCAAGGACCGCACGGCGTTCCTGCGCGACGCGGACGGCACGAAGGTGACGTTCCCCACGGAGCTGTGGACCGCGGAGTCGGTGTTGGATCAGCTGTCGGATCCGCACCGCTTCCCCCGGCTGATGGAGGTGCGGCGCGCCCTGGCGTCGTGGCGCTTCTACCACCACTTCCGCACGGACCCGGACGCGCCCCTGAGGCATCCCCAGGTGGGCGTGCGCACGCCGGTGCTCGCGCACGACGGCCGCGACCTGGCGGCGGCGCTCCAGACCATCCTGGAGGTGGGGGACGATGCCGCGTTGGAGCAGGGCCTGGACGACGCCTTCCCCGGGGCGCGGCTGGAGGTCCACGCGCAGGAGGGACGCTTCAGCCTCTTCGTCCAGATGCCCGGCCTGCTGAGGCCCATGGCGGCGACGGAGCTGTCGGACGGGACGTTGCGCTACCTGTGTCTGCTGGCGGCGCTGCTCAGTCCCAGGCCGCCCCCGTTCCTCGCGCTGAACGAGCCGGAGACCAGCCTGCACCCGGAGCTGCTCAAGCCCCTGGGCCGGCTCATCGTGAACGCGGCGAAGCACAGTCAGGTCTGGGTGACGACGCACGCGGAGGAGCTGGCGAACACCGTCTCCCAGCACTCCGGCGCGGAGCCCGTGCACCTGGAGAAGCAGCAGGGCGCGACGACGGTGCGCAAGGAGCGCGCCCGGGACGATGACGGAGAAGACGCATGACCCCCGGCCTCTACCTGACCCACAAGCCCGTGGGCGCCACCAGCTTCGCCACCGTGCGAGCCTTCCAGGAGGAGGCCCAGGCCACGCGGCCCAACCGGCGCACGGCCCTGGTGCACGGCGGTACGTTGGATCCGTTCGCGGAAGGGCTGCTGCTCATGCTGGTGGGCCCGGCCACGCACCTGTTCGAACTGCTGCACGCCGCGCCCAAGACGTACGTGGCCCGAGTGGAGTGGGGCACGGAGATGGACACGGGAGACCTGCTCGGCCGCCCCGTGCACCAGGGTGATGTGAGCGCGTTGACCCCGGCCCTGTTGGACGCGGCGCTGAAGCCGTTCCTCGGTTGGACGGAGCAGGTGCCCCCGGCCACCAGCGCGAAGAAGATCGGCGGTGAGCCCGCCTACCGCAAGGCGCACCGGGGCGAAGCCGTGGACCTGCCCCCCTCGCGCGTCTACCTGCACACCGCCCGCTGGCACTCGCACGACCTGCCACGCGCCAGCGTCCTGGAGCTCACCTGCCGGGGTGGCTACTACGTGCGCTCGCTGGCAAGGGACCTGGGGCGGGCGCTCGGCTGTGGAGCGCACCTCTCCGCGCTGAATCGCACGGCCATCGGTCCGTGGAAGGACCCCGGCCCCGGCCACCGCGTGGAGCTGCACGGCCACGACGTCCTTCCCTGGGCACGCGGAAGGGAGCTCACCGACCAGGACGTGGGCGCGCTGCGCCGCGAACAGTCCATCCCCCTGTCCCCGCTGAAGCCCCCGGACTGGCGTCCACCCCCGGGCTTCCCGGAGCCCCAGGCCCCGGTGCGAGGCTTCCATCAGGGACGGTTGACCTTCCTGCTGACCGAACGCGACGGCGCGCTGTGGAGCGAGACAGAGCTGCGAGGCGGAGTCTAGAAACCGCCCCGAGCAAGCGCGCCCCCAGGGCGTGAGGACCTGGTGACCGGAATCACCACCCGGGGGGATGGGGGGCTGGTGACTGTCACCACCATGGTGACTGGAGTCACCACCCCGCGGAGTGCGCCCTCGCCGCGCAACTCCATGAAATCACAGTGCTTCCCACTGTGGTCAGGGATGGCACGACGCGCGCAATAGGTCCCGGCATACCGCTTCCGACGAGGAAGCCGCTCCTACCGGAGATCAAAAATGTCCGTCACCAAGACCGCTTCCACCGTCATCTCGAACCGCCCCGCCATCTCCAACGCGCAGCAGAACAAGCTGCTGGGCACGCCGTCGAAGCTGTCCGGCAAGGAGGCGGCGCTGCTCTCCTCGCTGAAGGAGATGAAGACCCAGATGTCGGGCATGAAGGCGCAGATCGCGGAGCTGAAGGCGGGGCTGAACAAGGCCGACCAGTTCGACACGGGCAAGAAGTTCGCGGTGCAGCCCCGGAACGACTGGATGCCCAAGGACGTGGGCGCGCTGGTGGAGCTGAACAAGCTGAACCAGACCTCGGGCCCCATCAGCGCCGAGCAGATGGCGGACACCATCGACCGCGCCACTGCGGACCTGGACGGCCAGGCCGCCTCCTCCGAGTACCGCACCGTGGCGGACTGGGCCATGAACAACCGCGAGCGCCTCACGCCGGAGGCGAAGCAGGTGATGGACCTCTACTCCAAGTACGCGGCGCTCTCCCAGGCGCGCGGCGAGTCCGGCATCCCGCAGGACGACTTCAAGAAGATGCTCGGGGAGATGCGCGACGTGGGTGACGCCAGCGCGAAGAAGGCGCTCGCGAACCTGGACCGCAAGGGCGGCACGGTGTCCGGCGAGGACATGGCCAAGGCCATCCAGACGGGCACGGCGGACCACGACGGCCAGGCCGCCGGCGCGGAGGCCAAGGAGTTCGAGAAGTGGGCCGCGAAGAACGAAAGCCGCCTGAGCCCGGAGGCCAAGGCAGTGCTCGACGTCTACCGCAAGCACACGAAGGCGGCGCAGGAGAAGGGCCAGACGGGCCTGACGGACAAGGAGTCCGCCGTCATGAACGCGGAGATGAAGAAGGCGGCCGCCGTGGACGTGAGCGCCCGCAAGGCGACGGAAGCGCTCGACCAGAAGCCGGGCCCCATCTCCGGCCAGGACATGGCCAAGGCCATCCAGAAGGGCACGGCGGACCTGGACGGCCAGGCGGCCGGCGCGGAGCTGAAGGAGTTCGAGCGGTGGGCCTCGAAGAACGAGAGCAAGCTGAGCCCGGAGGCGAAGGAAGTGCTCGACGTCTACCGCAAGCACGCCAAGGCGGCGCAGGCCAAGGGCCACGAGGGCCTGAACACGAAGGAGACCCGCGCGCTCAACGCGGAGATGAAGAAGGTGGGCGCCGGTGACGTGAGCGCCCGCAAGGCCACGGAGGCGCTCGACAAGGAGCAGGGCCCCATCTCCGGCGAGGACCTGACCAAGGCCATCCGCGAGGGCATCTCGGACACGGACGCGCACTCCACCACCTCCGAACTGAAGGAGTTCGAGAAGTGGGCCGCGAAGAACGAGAGCCGCCTGACGCCCGAGGCGAAGGAAGTGCTGAAGGCCTACCAGTCCGCCGCGAAGAAGGCCGGCCCGGACGGCCTGACGCAGAAGGAGGCGGACGCCATGTTCAAGACCCTGGACGGCTTCAAGACCTTCCGCGACGACTCCATGCGCGCCGCGCTGGAGGGCCTGGATTCGAAGAGCGGGAAGATCAACGGCAAGGACCTGACGGCGGCCATCGAGAAGGGCGCCGCGGACCTGGACGGCCAGGCGGCGGGCCTGGAGTTCACCGACACGATGAAGTGGGCGCGCCAGAACTACGACCGCCTCACGCCGGACGCGAAGAAGGTCGTCGACACCTACGAGAAGTACGCCACCCGCGCTCAGGCCAAGGGCGGCACGGGCATCGACCAGAGCGACTTCAACAAGATGATCAAGGAGATGAAGTTCATCAGCAGCCCGCCCCCGGCCCGTCCGGTCTACTTCGCGGCCTGAGCCACACCAAAGCACCGCTGAAACGGGGGGAACACAGCCACACGCATCCATGGAGTTCCCGCCGGAGGTAAGCCCGGCGGTGAACCCAGAGGTGCCCCGGACCTTCGGGGGAGGGTCCGGGGCCCTTTTATTTTCAGGCCTTGGACTTCTTCATCTTGGCGATGGTGGCGTGCGCTTCCTTCACCACGTTCTCCACGGTGAAGCCGAACTTCTGCTGCAGCGCCTTGATGGGCGCGGAAGCCCCGAAGCTGCGCATGCCGACGACACTGCCAATGTGGCCCACCCAGCGCTCCCAGCCGAACGCGGCGCCCTTCTCCACCGCGACGCGCGCGGTGAGGGCCGCGGGCAGCACGCGCTCCTGGTACTCGGCGGGCTGCTGCTCGAACAGCTCCCAGGACGGCATGCTGACGACGCGGGCCTTCACGCCCTCGGCCTTGAGCTTCTCCGCCGCCTCAATCACCAGCGCGACCTCGGTGCCCGTGCCGATGAGGATGACGTCCGGCTTTCCGCCCTCGGCCTCCTGCAGGATGTACGCGCCCTGGGAGAGCCCGGACGCGGGAGCGAACTTCGTGCGGTCCAGCGTGGGCACCGGCTGCCGCGACAGCACGAGCACCACCGGGTGGTGCTGCTGCTGCGCGATGTAGCGCCAGGCCTCGGTGACCTCGTTGGCGTCGCCGGGGCGGATGACGATGTTGCCGGGGATGGCGCGCAGGGACACCAGCTGCTCGACGGGCTGGTGCGTGGGGCCGTCCTCGCCCAGACCGATGGAGTCGTGGGTGAAGATGTGGATGGAAGGAATCTCCATCAGGGACGACAGGCGCATGGCGGGGCGCTCGTAGTCACTGAAGATGAGGAACGTGGCGCCGTAAGCGCGCACCTTGCTCAGGTTGAGGCCGTTGACGATGGAGCCCATCGCGTGTTCGCGCACGCCGAAGTGGATGTTGCGGCCCGCGTGCTCGCCCGGCTTCATGGACGTGGAGGCGGACAGGTACGTCTTCGTGGACGGGTTCAGGTCCGCGGAGCCGCCCACCAGCCACGGGTAGTTCTTCGCCAGCGCATTGAGCACCTTGCCGCCCGACTCACGGGTGGCCATGCCCTTCGCGTCCGCGGGGAACACGGGCAGCTCCTTGTCCCAGCCATCCGGCAGCTCGCGCTTGAGCATGCGGTCCAGCTCGTGCGCCAGCTCCGGGTGCTGCTGACGGTAGCCGGCCAGCGACTTCTCCCACGCCTCGCGAAGCTGCTTGCCGCGGGCTCCCATCCGCTCCTGGAAGCGCTCCTTCACGCCGTCGGGGACCAGGAACTGCGCATCCTCGGGCCAGCCGTAGAAGCGCTTGGTGCCCTTGATCTCCTCGGCGCCCAGGGGCTCGCCGTGGGCGCTGGCCAGGCCCTGCTTCTTGGGCGCGCCGTAGCCGATGTGCGAATTCACGACGATGAGGGTGGGCTTGCCGCGCTGCTGCTTGAAGGTGCTGTAGGCCTTGCTCAGCGCGTCCAGGTCGTTGGCGTCGGTGACCTGGATGACGCGCCATCCGTAGCCCTCGAAGCGGCGGCCCACGTCCTCGGTGAAGGCAAGGTCGGTGCTGCCGTCGATGGAGATGTGATTGCTGTCGTAGATCCAGCACAGGTTGGGCAGCTGGAGGTGGCCGGCGAGCGAGGCGGCCTCGGACGCGACGCCCTCCATCATGTCGCCGTCGCCGCAGATGGCGTAGACGTCATGGGTGAACAGCTCGAAGCCGGGCTTGTTGAAGTGGCCCGCGAGCCAGCGGCTGGCGATGGCCATGCCCACGCTGTTGGCGACGCCCTGGCCCAGCGGGCCGGTGGTGGTCTCCACGCCGGTGGTCCAGTGGTACTCGGGGTGGCCGGGGGTGGCGGAGTCCAGCTGGCGGAACTTCTTGATGTCCTCCAGGGACACGGCGGGCACGTCCGTCACGCGCTCCTGCTCGTCCAGGCGCTTGATGCCGGCCAGGTGCAGCAGGCTGTAGAGCAGCATGGACGCATGACCGTTGGAGAGGATGAAGCGGTCGCGGTCCGGCCACTGGGGCTGGGCCGGGTCGTACCGCAGCTCCTGCTGCCACAGCTGGTAGGCCACGGGGGCCAGCGCCATGGGCGCGCCCGGGTGCCCCGAGTGGGCCTGCTCCACCGCGTCGATGGACAGGGTGCGGATGGTGTTGATTGCCTGGGTATCGATCTTCTCGGTCGTCATGCGGTCTCCCCACGCCGGCTGCGTCGTGGGCGCACCATGCCGTAACCGGGGACGCCGCGCCGCACGAAACGGGCCCGCCGTCAGGTGGGCTGGCTGGCAGGGGACACTGGGACCCGCCGGGAATGCCTCAGGGGACGCGGCCGCTGAGCGCGAACGCCGCCACCACGGCCTCGGTGAAGGCCCGGGCGCAGTGGCCCTCGGGGTCCAGGTCCGGGTCCAGGATGGTGAGCTCCAGGCCCACGGCCTGGGGGCTGCGCAGCAGTGAGGCCAGCAGGGAGGTCAGTTCCTCCAGCCGGAGTCCCTCCGGGTTGGGTGAATCCACGGCGGGCATGACGGACAGGTCCAGCACGTCCGCGTCCACATGGATCCAGAACCCATCCAACTCCCGGGCCTCCAGCAGGGCACGCGCCTCATCTCCGACAGCGTCCGCGCCACGCTGACGGATGGCGGTGAGCGGAAGGGAAGGGATGCGGGACGTGTCGAACTCCTGCACGGCGAGCACGGCGGTGTCCTCGTCACTGCGGGACAGGCCCAGGTGCACGACGTCCTCTTCGCGCAGGTACGGCTTGAGTCCGTCCAGGTCGCAGAGCGCATCCGGTCCATGGCCGGTGGCGAGCGCCAGGTCCAGCCCCGCCGCGGTGAGCCGACCCGCCAGGGCGGCGCGGTCCTTGTCATACGAGAAGTCGTCATGCGCATCGATGAACGCCAGGCCATGCGTCCCGGCCCGCCGCAGCGCGAGCGACGACCCCACGAGCACGCTGCAATCCCCGCCCAGCAGCAGCACGAAACGTCCCTGGGCCCGCAGCGCCCCGATGCGATCCGCCAGCGCCACACTGTACCGGCCCAGCGCGGCGCCATTGCGAAAGCCGATGTCCGGCTCCGCCTCCGGAGAGTACGCGGGAGGCATCACCATCCCCGCGTCCTCCGCGCCCAACCGGGTCACGATGCCCTGCGCGCGAAGGGCCCGGGGCAGTTGATACACGCCCGGAATCACCCCAGGGGCTGAAGGCCGCAGGCCCAGGTTGGACGGAGCATCCAGGACGCTGATGGGAGCAAAGGAAGCCATGGCGTCTCCTACCGCCGGGTCGCCGCCCCGCGCGGCGTCTTCCCCCGCGTCAGGTGGCTCACCGCCTCACCCAATCCCTCCACGGTGAGGGAGAACATGGGGAACACATTGGCCAGCATCGCGATGGTGCCCGAGCGCCACGACCCGCGAGGCTCCGGGTTGAGCCACACGTTGCGCTCGAAGTGCTGCGCCAGTTGCATCATCCACGTCATGCCCTCCAGGCCCTCCTGGCGGTACTGACCATTGGCATCCGTGCGGATGCCCAGCTCATACGGGGCCATGGACGCATCGCCCACCATCACCAGCTTGTGGTGCCGGCCCACCTGCGCGGTGAGCTCCGGAACGGTGAGGCCACCGGTGAGCTGCGGCGTGGCGTAGAGCTTCCCGTAGACGCAGTTGTGGAAGTAGTAGGTGCGCAGCTCCTTGAAGTGAGACGCCTGGCTGGCGACGCTGAACAACCGGCTCACCAGGTGCGCGTACGGATCCATGGATCCGCCCACGTCCATGCACAGCACCACGCGGGTGTTCGGCCGGCGCGGGGGACGCGTCACCACCTCAAGCTCGCCCGCGTTCTTCGCGGTGGCGGAGATGCTCTCGTCGATGTCCAGCTCCTCCAGGGCGCCCTCGCGCACGAAGGCCCGCAGCTTGCGCAGCGCCACGGCCATCTGCCGCGTGTCCAGCACCACGTCGTCGCGGTAGCCCGCGTACTTGCGCGCCCCGGCCTGCCACAGCGCCTGGCCCTGACGTCCGCCGGTGCCGCCAATGCGCACGCCCTGGCGCGCCATGCCGTTGTTGCCAAACGCGGACGCGCCGCCGGTGCCCACCCAGCGGTTGCCGCCGTCGTGGCGCTCGGTCTGTTCCTTGAGGCGCTGCTCCAATTGCTTGCGCAGCTCCTCCGGGTCCCACTGCTCCAGCATGGCCAGCTCTTCGGGGCTCAGGTCCCGGCGCTCCTTGGCCTCCTCCAGCCAGGACAGCAATTCCTCGGTGAGCTTGAGCGCATCGGACGCCACGCCCTGGAAGTGCGCGAGGAACGCCTGGTCGAACGCATCCAGCTGCGTCTCCGAGTGCACCAGGAGCGCGCGAGCCACGTGGTAGAAGCCATCCAGGCTGCTGTCATGCAGCCCGGCCTTCAGCGCACCGGCGAGGGCGAGCGCCTCCTGGGCGCCCACCTTCACCCCGCGCTTTCGCAGCTCGTAGAAGAACGGCAGGAACATGGCCCGTCTCCTTCCCTTGCTACGCGCGAGACTTGCGGCCGCCCCTGAACGCCTCGGCCACCGCCACCAGGTCCTGTTCCTTCTTGAGCAGCGCGCCCAGGAACGGCAACTGTTCATCCAGCTTCAATTCCATCACACCGTTGGCCTTGAGCACGGAGATCCAGTCGATGAGCTCGCTGGTGGAGGGCCGCTTGCGCAGGCGGGTCATCGCGCGCAGCTCGTAGAAGACCTTGAGCGCCTGCTCGGCCAGTGAGGCCTCCAGCCCAGGATGGTGCACATCCACGATGCGCTGCATGAGGTCGCGCTCCGGGAAGTCGATGAAGTGAAACACGCACCGGCGCAGGAACGCGTCGGGCAGCTCCTTCTCGTTGTTGCTGGTGATGAGCACCACGGGGCGGTTCTTCGCCACGACCTCATCCTGGGTCTCGGAGATGCGGAAGCGCATCCGGTCCAGCTCGTGGAGCAGGTCGTTGGGGAACTCCAGGTCGGCCTTGTCCACCTCATCGATGAGCAGCACCACGCGCTCGGGGGAGGCGAACGCCTCGCCCAGCGGCCCCAGGCGGATGTATCGCCGGATGTCGCGCACGTCCCCGTCGCCGAAGCGCGAGTCATACAACCGCTGCACGGTGTCGTAGACATACAGGCCATCCTGGGCGCGCGTGGTGCTCTTCACGTGCCAGGTCAGCAGCTTCAATCCCAGTCCCTGGGCAATCGCTTCCGCGAGGAGCGTCTTGCCAGTGCCGGGCTCGCCCTTGACCAGGAGGGGGCGCTGGAGCGTGAGGGCGCAGTTGACGGCGGCCTGCAGGCCCTCGCTCGTGAGGTAGGAGTCGGTGCCTCGAAAGCGGACGGGAGTGGGGGAAACCGGAGTCATGACGGGTTCCTTTAACATCTTGGACGATGTTTCCATCCCGCCCCGGGCGGTTGGGTGTATATCCTGCCCCACATGGCCCCACTTTCTCTTGAGAACGAACTCCGCGACATGGTCCGACGCGAGTTGCAGTTGCAACTCGCTCCCGTTACGAAGGCCGTGGCCCGTATGGCCAAGGGTCTGGATGCGTTGGATGTGCTTCGCGAGGTGACGCGCCGTCTGGCACCGCTGTCCAGCCGTCTGGGCGCCGTGGCGGGCGTGCGCACGCCCACGCTGGCCCCGGAGCCGCCCGCCCGTCGCAAGCCGGGTCGTCCGCCGTCCGCGAAGACCATCGCCGCGAAGGCAGCGCTCGCGAAGGCTCCTGCCGCGAAGGCGCCCGCTGCGAAGGCTCCCGCCGCGAAGGCCGCGCCCGCCGCCAAGGCTCCCGCCGCGAAGGCCGCCCTTGTGAAGGCGCCCGCCACCCGCGGGCCGGGCCGTCCGGCCGCGAAGGCTCCTGCCGCGGAAGACAACCAGGCGTGCGCGGTCATCGGGTGCAAGCGTCAGAGCCGCTCCAAGGGCTACTGCTCGGCGCACTACCAGAAGCTGCGCCTGCTCATCCGCACCGGCCGCCGTCCGGAGTCGTGGGTGGATGGCGCCCGCTCGCAGTCGGTGCAGGACGTGAAGCTGCCGCGCGGTCGCGCCGGCAGCCAGGCGCTGAAGGAAGTGGCGAAGCCGGCCGCTCCCGTCGCCGCGCCGCCCAAGCCCAAGGCCTGGGTGCGCAAGAAGGGCTCGAGCGGCGGCATGGTGTCGTTGAACTGACGGGAGACGTCGCCTCCCGGGCATGTTCCGTGGTGGGTCGTCCCAGGCGACCCGCCATGCGTGCGACATGCGCCGCTTCCATCGTTGACAGCGGCCGGCCCGTGGTGTGAATCCGGGCCGCATGAGCGAGCAATATCCAGTCACCGTCGCGGTCCGTCGCCCCGACGGTCAGGTGGAGCAGGTCCGGGTGGGCACGGCGTACAGGAACGGCGAAGGCTTCACGCTGCAACTGGGCGAGCTGTCCATGAGCGCCACGCCCGTCGCGGCGGCCCCGGCCGCCCGTCGCGCCGCGCCCGCCGCGGGTGCGCCCGCCGGCGGTGGCGACGGCATGACCCTTCCCAACTACGGGCGCAGCAAGGGCGCGCCCGTCTACGGCGCCAGCCTCCAGGACCTGGAGTTCTACGCCAACGGCGCCCGTCGCTCGCTGGCCGACCCCAGCAAGTCGCGCTGGCATGACAAGGAGCGCCAGCTCCTCGCTTCCATCGAAGCGGAGATAGCCCGTCAGCGGGGTGAGGGCGGCGGTGGAGGCG
>NZ_RAWD01000140.1:0-23839 GCF_003612065.1 Corallococcus sp. CA047B | reverse complement strand
CCCCTGGGCGGCGTCCTCGCGCACTCGCGGCGAGCTGGCTTCAGCGTTTCGTTCTTCTCTTCTCTCCGCTCTCTTCTCTCCACTCTCCCCGCGCGACTCCCGCGCGGGAGGTTCGGGGGAGCTTGGAGGGAGGACAGAGGGAGCTTCGGGGGAAGTGCGCGCCTTGCTGTCGGGCTTCGCGCGGTCGCGCTCCACCTTGGCGACGTGCGCTCCCTGCTCATCCTCCCAGCGCTGCACGACGAGCCCGTCGTCCTCGCGCACCAGCAGGCCGATGGACAGCAGGGACTTCACGAGGCGGCCGCGCTTGCCGCGCCAACGCACCGCGCGCTCGACGGCGGCCTCGGCGCCGTCGCCAGGGAAGCGCCCGTCCGCGCGCTCCCGGGCGCAGTACGCCCAGAGGCGGTAGAGGTAGGCGTCGGCCTCGGAGCCGAGCACTCCGCACAGGGCGTGCACCTCGTACTCCTCCGGCGCGGTGGAGCGGAACTTGAACCAGGGCAGGCAACTCATGGACTACGACTCCTCGGAGATGTCGGACGCGATGGAAGAGGGGAGGGGGCAGCAGGCCGGAGGCACCGGCCGCTCACGGCAGTCGGCCAGCCACCCGAGGCCGTGCTGGCAGATGGGCCACGGCACCGGATGCGCGGCGCGCACCGTCGGCGAGGCCACGCGCGCGGCGTGCGGCGACGACGGATGGCCCGTGTTGGTGTCGGAGCCGACGAGACGGGAGGCGCCACAGTCGGAGCACCGCACGGTGGGCATGCGGCACCTCACGGCGAGACTCCCGCCGCGCAGGTGTGGGGCGGACACCCGGGCGACGTGCAGCGCCAGGTGCGGCAGCTGGGGCACGGCGTCATGGCCCGGCGGCAGGTACACAGTCTGAGAACGCGCTCGCGCAGCCCCGGCTGGGGGACGCGTCCCGTGGCCTTCGCTTCGTAGGCCCGCCAGCGCGCCTCGTTCTCCTGGGCGAGGGTGGCGTAACCGAGGCGCACCCGTGCGAGGACGACGGGGGATAGCTCCCAGAGGCAGCCGGCGGGGCCGGGGACGCAGGGCACCGGCTCTGGCAGGGCCACCACGTCCTCCAGCCATAGGCCTGCGGGCCCGGCGTACCAGCGCGACTCACGCGGGGCTTCCGGCCACAGCGACATGGCGGCGACGCGCGCCACCGCCACCACCGCGCCGGTGGGTAGTTCGTCCGCCGGCGGCGAGCCCACGCCCGCGTGGAGCGCCATCCACGCGGCGAGCTCCTCCGCGTAGCCAGCGGCGCACACCGCGACGTACTGGCCCAGGATGTCGGCCGGTGGCGCCTGCGGCAGGTTGAGGACGGGCGTGTTGCGCACCTGCACCGCCCAAGCCCAGGGCTGGGGCATGGTGACGCCGACGAGGCGCGCACGAGCGGGCGTGTTGCAGAGGGCGCTCACCGAGCGCCTGCCTTTCGCGCGCTCCGCGCCGGTTTCCTCGCAGCGCGGCGCGCGCGGTAGAGGGCGCCCAGGTGCGTCGCGAGCTGGGCCACCTCCTTGGGGGTGTTCTGCACGTCCTTCCAGCGCCGGGAGCCGGAGGGGAAAGCCCACTCCCCGGACGTCCAGGCGCAGGCGTCCGCGACCAGCGACAGCTCGCCCTCGAAGTCACGCTGCGTGGGCGAGGCGTTGCCCTCCTGCGCGAGGAACTGGCAGGCCGCGTCCATGAGCAGGCTCAGCGCGCGCACTCCGGCGCCGTGGGACAGGCGCGACTCCTTCGGCTGCCGCGCCCACGCGTCCGGCCAGACGCTGGCGACGGCGGCCCACCACAGGGAGACGCGCGCCACCATGGCGTCCACGCCTTCACCGGCACGCTCCATGTCGAAGAGGGAGCCGTCGGCCAGGCTGTCCTCCAGCGCCTGCATCATCGACGTGTCCTTGATGACGGCTGTGTGTCCCCCCTTGCCCTCCTTCCCTTTCGCCGCCGGGCACGTCTGGGTGATGAGGAGGCCCTTGAGGCTGCTGCCCTCGTCCAGGTTGAGCCGCGCGACGAGCTGCGCCGGCAGGCGCTTGCGCTCCAACGCCGCGGGAAGCGCACCGTGCGTTGACGGGAGCAGCTCGTGGATGAGTCCCTTGGGCAGCGGCTTCGTGGAGTTGACCAGGATGAACTGCTCCGCCTGCTGGCCCACGTCGTCGGTGATGAAACCGGTGCACGCCAACGGGAAGGACTCCACCGCCGCGTCTCGCACAGCGGCCAGGCGCTGCTGGCCATCCACGATGAAGCCCGGGGCGTCCGGCGCGTCCGGCCCCGCCGCGCGCGGAATGAGGAGGTGCCCGTGCCGAGCGCCCCCGGTGGCCTCGGGCAGCGGCTCGAAGCGCACTCGCGAGTCGAAGGCGAACACCACCGCGTTCGGCACCAGCGCCGTCGCGCTCTCCATGTACGCCTGGATGGCCGCCACGTGGGACAGCACCTCGGGGCGCTGGTAGCCCTCCAGCACACCCGCGCTCCGCCGCACGCGTGACACCGTGGCGAAGGCTGGCACCTGCTTGCCGTCCACGGCGAAGAGGTAGAGCCGGCGTCCCGGCGTCTGTTCCACCTCCAAGGCGGGGAGCCGGAGCGGAGCACGGGCGGCAGCGCGCAGCCGCCGCCAGCGCGAGAGGATGCGCAGTCGAGTCCCCTGGTCAGTGCCCTTGAGGAGCTCCACCACCGTCCAGCCCGCGAGCGACGACTCGGCGAGCGCGTCGTGCAGCGGCTCGGCGTACGCGTGGCCGGCATAGACGAGGACCTCCACGGTGCCGGCCGGGTAGAGGCGCGCTAGGGACTCCAGGACGCCCATGCCCCAGGCGGCGCGATAGTCCGGACCCTGCCCGCGGAAGGTGAAGTCGTAGGGCTCCACCTGCGCGTCCAGTGGCAGCAGGCCGTGCAGGGCGGACACCACGTACACGTGGCTCGTGGTGGCCTCCGCTTCCGCGAGGTGCGCGCGGAACAGCGGGCCCGTGTAGAGGTCGCGTGCTGATGCGGCGTGCGCCAGCTTCGCCTTGCCGCAGCCCACCAGGGCGATCCGCTGATGCCTATCCATGGGCGTCCTCCACGGAGGAGACGATGGACGTCGGCCCGCGCACTCCCCGGAACAGCTCTCGCTCGGTCAGCCCGGCGCGCTCGGCAATCCACGCCGTGGTGCTCTGCTTCGCAATGATCTCCGCCTGGGTCGCCTTGCACGTGCAGCTCACGCCCACGCAGGAGGCCTCCTCCTTCGACTTGCGGCGGTGGCCCGTCGTCTTGTGCCCGCAGTCGCCGCACCGGAAGACGGCGGCCTGACGCACCAGCTCCTCGGGCGTGTCCGCCAGCAGATCCAAGGTGGCGCGGCCGGAGCCGAAGCGGACCCACCACTTCCCGTTCGGCTTGCGGCCCCGGAAGCGTCCGCCGCGCACCGCGCGCAGCAGCCGCTTCACCTTGTCGTACTCCGCCTTGTACCTGTCGATGATGTCCCAGACCGACTCACCCATGAGACGCCTCCTCGGTGGTGGCGGCGTGGACCCGCTGGCGCCAGGAGGCTTCCCTGTTCCGAGCAGCGGTCCAGAGGTCACGGCACCGCTTCGTGCCGCACGTGCCCATGGGGACGTCGGCGCGCTCGGCGTACACCTGCGCGAAGGAGCGCTTCGCCCAGCAGATGGCGCAGCCGCCCAGTTGCATGAGCTGCGCCTCGTCATGAAGGCGTTTGCGCAGCAGGCCCAACTGGCCCGCGGGCGTCTTCTCCAGGAGGAACGCCACGGCCTGCCTGCGCATGGCGGGCGTGGTGAGGAGTGGCTGCCGCCGCGTCTTCACGGAGCACCGCCGTTGTCGCGAATCGCCTGGAGCTGGACGGCGAGCCCCATCAGCATCTGGCCGGGGATGGCCCTGCGCTCGCCGAATGCATCCGTGAGCGTGCTCACCAGCGAGAGGACGTCGCGCATCTGCTGCCGAAGCCGCACGGCCTCATCGACCGTCTGCGCCACGTGCTCCCTGCATGCCGTCGGCGCGCGGTTCATCGCCGTGGACGTCGCGCAGCCCTCGCACTTCGGCACGGGCTCGACCTTCTGCCGGAGGAGCCCCTCGAAGTCGTCGCACAGCCTGCTTGCCGTGATGGGTGCGGATTGCCGTGCGTGCTCAATCGCACCGAGGACGTCACGGCACTCCGCGGCGTTCAGGGTGAGGCCGCCACCACCGCCGCCGCCCGCGACGTAGGAGAGGGACGCGCGGAGCACTTCGCCCAGAGACTTGGGCCCGGACGGAGTGGCGGGCGCGGCCGCCTTTTTCGGGGAGGCGCGCTTCACAGCGCACCTTCCTTCTGGCTGGAGGCATCCGGCGGCGCGGACGCCTGTCCGGTGGCGGCGACGTTCCGGTCCGCGAGGTTGCAGAACGCGTTGCAGAACGCCTCGTAGGCGTAGTGCCCGTTGCCGGTAGCCGAGCCGTCCACGCGCCAGCCCTCGGGCGTGCGGTGGAAATGCAGGGTGAAGGTGTCCGGGACGCGGGACTGGCTGGCGGGAACCGGGCCCGGAGCTTCGATGCGAGCGGCGGGCTTCACTGTTCACCTCCTTCCGAGCCGCTGCTGTCGGTGGAGGGGGTGAGCAACGCGAGGCGGGTGCTCAGGAAGTCCACCTCAGCCACCGCGTAGCCAATGGAGTGGTAGAGGCAGGCCTGCCGAGTGCGCCCGGCGCTCTTCTCGCAGGCGCGGCACCCGTTGGCGGGCGGCACCTTCTCGCGGTAGACGGCCACCTGGGGGGCGGTCGGAAAAAAGGGCGTTACTACGCCACTACGCTGCGACGCTCCTCCGAGTGCTGCTGCGTGCCCAATACCCCTCTCCTTCGACGGAGCGCACTCGGTAGAGGGGGGCGCCTCGCCTGCGGCGCGAGGGTTCGATTCCCTCCGCCTCCACAGTGAAGAAGCCTGGCAAGCCAGCAAGGGTTGCCAGGCTTTTTCTTTGCCCGCGCTTCGTCATGTCAGGCCGTTCAGGGGCCCGCCGGTAGGTCCCTGGCAATTGCCCGGCGGGAGGCTTGCTCCTCGCGCCACGCCACGAGCTTCGCCAGGTCCACGGCAATCCCGCCGCAAACCACGAGGAGGGGCCGGCGATAGGGGGCCAGTACCTCGAGCCCCTGGTACGCAACCGCGAGCGCGGCGCCACAAGCGGGTTCGACGAGGATGCGCAGGTCATCGGCGAACTGCAGGCACGCATCGAGCGCCTGCGCATCGCTCACCGTCACGCTGTGGACCGGGTGGCGGCGCGTCCATTCGAAGGCCGCGGGCGCCACGCGCTTGGCGCCAAGCGTGGTGGCGATGGAGGTAATGGCCGGCAGGGTGACGAGCTTGCCGGCGTTCACCGAGGCGTGAAGTGAAGCGGCACCCTCGGTCTCCACGGCGATGACCGGCACATGCGCCAGCTTGTTGCGGTGCAGCCCCTCCAGCACTCCGCACATGAGTCCGCCGCCTCCTACCGCGCAGACCACCACGTCGAAGCCATCCTCGCTCTGGGCCACCGCCTCGTCGATAAGCGTGGCATTGCCGTCCCAGATGTCCGGGTGGTCGAACGGCGGCACGTATGTGGCTTCCCCGGTGCCACAGCGGCGCAGGGCCTCCTCGTTGGTCTCGTCCCAGACGGCGCCGTGCACCACCACCACCGCGCCGAGTGCGGCAATCTGCCGACGCACCGACTCCGGTGTCGAATGGGGGACCAGGATGGTGGTGGGGATGCCCAGGGCACGCCCGGCAACCGCCGCGGCGAAGCCGGCATTGCCACCGGAGGGACAGATGAACTGTCGCGTGCCGGTCTCCACCGCCCGCTGGCAAAGCCTTCCGATGCCGCGCAGCTTGAAGGATCCGGAAGGCTGCAGGCTCTCCAGCTTGAGGAGCACGGTCTTGCCGAGCGCGGTCGAGAGCGCGTCGTGCGGGAGCAGGGGCGTGGTGATGTGGAGAGGGCGCATGAGGGTGGAGAAAACCATACCAATCAGGGCACGCTCCTTGCGCCCCAATAGGCCACGTCGGTGCGCACTTTCAGCAGCCGCACGCTGACGCCGCAGCGGTCCAACTGCTAGATCGCCCATGTATGCGAATCGCTGTATCCGGCACCCATCGCGTGGGGAAGTCCACCCTCATTGACGAGCTGGCCGACCTCCTCCCCACCTATGTGACGGTGGATGAGCCGTACCACCAGATGGAAGAAGAGGGGTACGCGTTCACAGAAACTCCGTCGGTGGAGGATTTCGAAGAGCAGCTCGCACGGTCCATCGCCAACCTGGACGAGGGCCCTCGCGACGTGTTGTTCGACCGGTGTCCGGTGGACTTCATTGGATATCTGTTGGCTCACGAGGACCATGACGCGTTTGACCTCGACGTGTGGCTCCCGCGTGTACGCAGCGCCCTCCGGAAGCTCGATCTGATCGTCCTGGTCGGGATCGAGCGGCCGGACCGGATTGCGCTCTCCGCCTCGGACGACGATGCGCAGCGCCTGGCTGTCGACGAGAAGCTGAAGGAACTCCTCCTCGATGACGCTTACGCCCTCGAAGTGGAGGTGCTCGAGGTCGAAGGTTCGCCAAGAGCGCGTGCGAAGCAGGTTCTCGAACACCTTCCTGACGCCTCTCGGTGACGAGCAGCTCACGTTGGCCGCCTTGCCGCCGTACCGTCGGGCACAACTTCCAGAGGGATGCACGCCATGCCTGCACTGAGCGAGTACACCAACGTCTACGATACCGCCTTGAGCATCCTGGAGCAGAAGGGCTTTCAGGTCTGGTTCAACAAGAAGCTGGAGGTCTATTGCGCCGAGAAGGACGGCTGGGACTTCATGGCCAATTCGCCCTGCGCACTTCTTGGCGTTGTCGCCATCTACGAGCACAAGCAGCCTGAGAAGTACGAGGAGTACTGGTGGCGGGAGCGACGCCACCAGGACCTCTACGGCAACCTTCCCGACACCCCGCGCCCATACACGTCGGTGGTGGCACGCCCACGGTAGTCTCCGGTGGAAAGGCAGACTGCCGCGTCAGTTGCGCAGCCCGATATAGGGCTTCGGATCGAAGAGCGACGCTTTCTCCTGGCGCATGGCCTGTCAGTTCGGGGAACTGCCAGACGACCGCAAAGCCTGTCGTAGGAATGCGCGCCAGTCCTCCACGAGCTGGAGCGAGACATCATGGCCGACGCCCGCGTAGGTCCGCACGTCGATGGGAACACCCACCGCCTTCAGGTCCGCGACGCGCGCGAGCGTCTGCTGCACGGGGATGATGGGGTCGTCCTCGCCCTGGAGCACGAGCACCTGATGTCCCGGCGGAAGGGACTTCGCGGGCGTTCCCAGCAGCCGCGTGCCCATGGGCACCGCCACGTCCACCAGCTCCGGGTGGCGCACGACGAGCATCCACGCGAGGTCGCCGCCGTAGGAGAAACCCGTCACGGCGACGCGGCGGATTTCAGGATGCTCGCGGCGGGCTTCTCGAATGAGGTCCGCGAGTTGGAGGGCCACTCGCTCCACGTCCGCGGTCTTCCGGGGCCCGTCCTGCTGCTCGTGCTCCACCGGGAACCACGTGAAGCCCTCGCGACGGGGCCTCGAACCCCGGGGCAGCACCACCCGCACGGGGATGCCCAGGGATTGGACCTGCTCGTCCCAGGATTCGGGCGTGGACCCGGAGGCGTGCAGTGCCACGAGCAACGCCTCGGGCCTCTCCGCCCCCAGCGTGTATGTCTTGTAGGTGGGAGGCTTCGCGGTGTTCGCCGAGGAGGGGCCGGGCAGGGCGCTCGCGCAGGCGGTTTCCAGCAAGGTCAGGAGGACGAGCGCCGTGGCGTTGAGAGGCTTCATGGGTCCCTGGGAAAATGTCTGGTGGTGAAGGGTGGATACCACCGAAACCGGACCCGGGTAGCGCTTGCGAGTCGGCCGCACGAGGGGCGATAACCGAGACATGACGAACCCCTCCAGGGACGCGGGTTGGCACGGATGGAGTGGCGGGTGCCAGTGCGGCGCCGTGCGCTACAAGATCAGCGCGAAGCCCTACGTCACGGTCTGTCATTGCCGCATGTGCCAGAAGGCCGTTGGTGGGCCCTACGCCGTGCTGGCGGCGGTGGACGGTCCCGCGGTGACCTGGACGCGTGGCACACCGTCTCGCTTTCGCAGCTCCGACGGTGCGGAGCGCTGGTTCTGTTCGGCCTGCGGAACTCCGCTCGCCTTCGCGGACCTGGAGGACGGCGGCATCGAGCTGACGGTGGGCAGCCTGGATGCGCCCTCGGAGGCGACGCCGGTCGCCGCGACGGGCGTGGAGTCCCAACTGCCCTGGGTGGATGGGGTTCGCGACCTGCCACGCCGAAGCACCGAGGCGACCGTCGCCTCCGCCGGCCGACCCCCACCGATTTCGTATCAACACCCGGACCACGACACGCCGGATGGCTGGTCGGCTGGAGCCGCGTCGTCCGGGAGGCAATGAGCCTCGGGTCACCCGTCACGAAGGGGCTGTCAACGGATTCAGCCCCTGGGTTTCCGTGAGGCGGGCCGCAGGGCCGCGACGGCCAGCTCCGCCACGGTGTCCGCATACGCCTTCGTGAGGGGCGCGGTGCGCAGCAGCCACCGGTGGAAGAGCGGTCCGACAATCAGCTCCACGGCGACGCTCAAGTCCACGCCCTTCGCGACCTGGCCGGCCCGCTGCGCCGCGCGCAGGCGCTCCTGGATCGCCGTCAGGTGCGGCCGCAGCACCGCCTCCACGAACTGCTGGGACAGCGCCGGGTCCGACTGGGACTCGGCGGTGAGCGCCCGCGATGGCAGTTCGAAGCGCGGATCCGTGAGCTCCTCCACCGTGGCGCGCAGCACCATCTTCAGGTCGGCCTCCAGGTCCCCGGTGTCCGGCAGCGCCGCGGGCTCGTTTCCGCCGCTGAGCGACACGAAGGCATCCAGCACCACCGCCCCCTTGGAGGGCCACCAGCGGTAGATGGTCTGCTTGCCCACCCCCGCCCGCGCCGCGATGGCCTCGATGGTCAGGCGCGCGTACCCCACCTCGCCCACGAGCTCGACGGCGGCGGTGAGGATGGCCTGATGCGAGCGCTCACTGCGGCGCGACGGTTCCGGTGTCTTCACTTCTCCCATGGGATGCCACCCTACCAGCACACAAGACGGACCGTCTCGTCTTGACAGGTGCCAGGGCGGGATGCATTTTAGAAACGAGACGTATCGTCTCGCCATCGCTTCCAGGAGAGAGCCCATGCCCCGTCGCGCCCACATCGCCATGGTCAGCATTCCCGCCCATGGCCACGTGAACCCGAGCCTGGAGCTCATCCGGGAGCTGGTCTCCCGGGGCCACCGGGTGACGTACGCCAACGACGCGTCCTTCGCGGAGGTCATCGCCGGCACGGGCGCCGAGCTGATTCCCTACCGCTCCACCCTCCCGCGCCCTGGGGTTCCGGTGCAGGGCTGGCCCGAGGACACGGTGGCGCAGCTGGACATGTTCCTGGACGACGCCATGTCCATGCTTCCGCAGCTGCGCGCGGCCTACGAGCACGACCGGCCGGAGCTCTTCCTCTACGACATCGCCTGCGCACCGGCGCGGATCCTCGCGGAGAACTGGGGCCTGCCCGCCGTGCAGCTCTCGCCCACCTTCGTGGCCTGGGAGGGCTACGAACAGGACATGGCCGCGATGGTCGAATGGCTGCGAACCGACCCGCGCGCCGTGGCGCACCACCGGCGCTACTCCGACTGGCTCGCCGGGTGTGGCGTGGCCGATCCCGACTCCCTGCGCTTCGTCGGCCGGCCGCAGCGCGGCCTGGTGCTCATTCCACGCGCGTTGCAGCCCCACGCGGACCAGGTGGACCGCCAGCGCTTCACCTTCGTGGGGCCCTGCTTCGGTGACCGCTCGGGGCAGGGCTCCTGGCAGCGCCCTCCGGGAGCACGCAAGGTGCTGCTGGTGTCACTGGGCTCGGCCTTCACCCGGCAGCCCGCGTTCTACCGGGCCTGCCTTGCCGCCTTCGGTAGGCTCCCCGGCTGGCACGTGGTGCTCCAGATTGGCAAACACGTGGCGCCGGGCGACCTCGGGGCGATTCCAGACAACGTGGAGGTGCACCCCTGGGTGCCACAGCTGGCCGTGCTCGAACAGGCCGACGCGTTCATCACCCACGCGGGGATGGGCGGCGCGCAGGAGGGCCTGTACTGCGGGTTGCCGATGATCGCCGTGCCGCAGGACACGGACCAGTTCGCCAACGCCGACCAGCTCGTCGCGCTCGGCGTGGCCCAACGCATCGACACGGAGCGCGCCACGCCCGAAGCGCTGCGTTCGGCGTTGCTCCAGCTCACGGAGGACCCCCAGGTCGCGGCCCGGCTCTCGGTCATCCGCAAGGAGCTGCGCGAGGAGGGCGGGGCCACTCGTGCCGCCGAGGTCCTGGAGGAGGAGCTCCTCCCGGAAGCACGCGCCACCGCCGTGCGCTGAGCCGGGCCCCACCCGGCGCACGCCCGTGCCTCCCGAAGGCACATGGGGCTCGTTTCCCGGCCTCACGTGCCGCGAGCCGGCTCCTGGCCGCTCCCGCGTCGGCGCGCATTGCTAGGATGGCGCTCCATGCAAACGCAAGCGGCGTCGAAGTCGGGTGGGTCGAGGATCATCGTCATGCTCATCGTGATGGTGGTCGCGATGGGGGGCGGCATCTTCGTGTCGTTCAAACTGCTCAGGAGTGCTTCGGGCAAGACCGACGTCGGCGACCTGGAAGCGCTTGCTTCGGTGCAGGCCCAGCTGCGCGCGGTTGACGGGTGTCGCATCACGTACAACCACTGGCCCCGATCCCACCACCGGCAGATGCATCGGCTGAGCGTCTTCGTCACGCCCTGCGGCGCGTCGGGCATTGCCCCCGATAGCGCGAAGGTGAAACTGCCCGACTCGTGGGCGCACGACGCGCTCGCGTTCGAGGCGGAGCGCTCGTCGGTGACGGACGACTGGGCCATCCTGGTGAACTCGGAGGCGGTGCCCTTCCCGGTCCTGCTCGCGGGGCTGACCGAGCTCGCGCCCATCGTCGTGCGTGAGACGCCTGGCGCCATGGCGAAGATGCGTGCCGACAAGGCGGAGGGCGATGCGAAGTATGAAGAGGGCCTGCGCCAGCGGGAGCAGCAGCGGCAGCAGAACCAGGACAGCTATCCCTCGCGTTGATGCGCGTCGGTCCTCGGGCCCGATGTCGGTGTGCCACTTCGGCATCCGCCGCGCCCACCGGCTTCGGCCCCGCGGTGTGAAGGGACGAAGCCGGCGTGGCCCGGCGTCAGGGACCGCGCGGACGGCGTGCCGTCACGGACACTGCGAGATGCAGTACGCGCGGTAGGATGAGCAGTAGTACGGGTCGCCGCCGCCGTAATAGCACTGGTAGTACTTCGCATCGCAGGCGTCGGTGCAGGGACCGGGCGTCGCCATCTCCACGACGCGGTTCACCTCTTCCGGGCTCATCTCCTCCGGCGCCTCGACCCCGCCACAGCCGGCCAGAAATCCAACCGCCATCAGCCCGGCAATGATTGTCGCTCGCATGTGCTTCTCCTGGTTTTGAAGGGTTGTGCTGCCTCGCCAGGATAGCGCTGCCATTCACGGCGGGCCAGGAGCCCCCCTTTTGTCCCGGTCCGGGAGGGCCGGTGGTCCGCTCGGACCCGCCGCCGTCAGGGGGGCGCCACCCCCTGGAACGGGTCCTTCGATGTCAGACCCCTCACGTACTGTTCTCTTCGTCGCCGCAAGGAACGAACGAGGGGGTTACGGCTCATGAGCACGTCTGTGATTGATAACCGCGTCGAGGTCGTCTTCAGCTTTGACACCACCGGCAGCATGTATCCGTGCCTCGCGCAGGTGCGCAAGAAGCTGGGGGGCGCGGTGGCTCGGCTCACGAAGGAGATTCCGGGCATCCGCATCGGCATCATCGCGCACGGGGACTACTGTGATGCGCGCTCCACCTACGTGACGAAGGCGCTGGACCTCACGGATGACGCGAAGGCCATCACCCGCTTCGTGGAGAAGGTGGAGCAGACGGGCGGCGGTGACGCGCCCGAGTGCTATGAATTGGTGCTGCGCGAGGCGCAAAGCCTGTCGTGGACCAAGGGCTACACGAAGGTGTTCGTGCTCATCGGGGATGACGTCCCGCACGCGCCCCATGACAATCCCCAGAAGCTGGACTGGCGCAAGGAAGTGGACGCGCTGGGGAAGATGGGCGTGCCTGTCTATGGCGTGCAGGCCCTGAACCGGCGCCACGCGACGCCGTTCTACAAGACGCTGGCGGAGAAGTCGGGCGGCTTCCACCTGAGCCTGGATCAGTTCGCGCACGTCACCGACATGGTGCTGGCTGTCTGCTACAAGCAGTCGTCGGACGCGCAGCTCCAGGCGTACGAAGCGGAGGTGTCCCGCGAAGGCCGCATGAGCCGTGGTTTGAACAGCATGTTCAACACGATGCTCAAGCGGGCCACGTCCACGCTCTTCGGCGAGGCGGACCTGCGCGCGGTGCCGTCGGGGCGCTTCCAGGTGCTGGAGGTGGAGGGGGACTGCGCCATCAAGGAGTTCGTGACGGAGAACGGCCTGGGCTTCAAGACGGGGCGCGGCTTCTACGAGTTCACCAAGACGGAGACCATCCAGGGCCGCAAGGAAGTGGTGCTGATGGACCGCAAGACGGGCGACCTCTACAGCGGTGAGCGGGCCCGGGAGATGCTCGGTCTGCCGCCGGGCGAGACGGTGCGCATCCGCCCCGCGAGCCTGGAGAAGTACGTCGTCTTCGTCCAGAGCACGTCCGCCAACCGGAAGCTCCGGGGCGGGACGAAGTTCCTCTACGAGGTGGAGGACTGGGACGGGGCCCGAGGCAGCGTGGCGGCCTGAGCGCGGCCTGTCGCAAGGCGCGGTCGTCGCAGGGCGGAGGGGCCGGGTCGGGGTTAGTCTTCGCCCATGAACTCCAGCCCATCCCACCGCTCGTCCGTCGTCGTGGCGGAGCTGGGGCCCACGAACACCGGGAAGACCCACCGCGCCATCGAGCGCATGCTCGAACACGAGACGGGCATCATCGGGCTGCCCCTGCGCCTGCTTGCCCGGGAGGTCTACGACCGGGTGACCGCCCGGGTGGGCGAGGGGCGGGTCGCCCTGATGACCGGGGAGGAGAAGCGCGTCCCCGCCCGCCCCGACTATTGGATCTGCACGGTCGAGGCGATGCCGACCGACCGACCGGTCGACTTCCTCGCCGTGGATGAGATCCAACTCGCCGCGCACCGTGAGCGCGGGCACGTCTTCACCGACCGCCTGCTCCACGCGCGGGGGCTGAAGGAGACCTGGTTCCTGGGCGCGGAGACGATGCGCCCGATGGTCCAGTCGCTCATCCCGCAGGCTTCGCTGAAGCGCGCCACCCGCCTGTCCCAGCTTCGCTACGCCGGGCATCGCTCGCTGAAGAGCCTGCCCCCGCGCTCGGCCGTGGTCGCGTTCTCCGCGGACCGCGTGTACGAACTCGCGGAGGCGCTGCGCCGCCTGCGGGGCGGGGTCGCGGTGGTGCTGGGCGCGCTCTCGCCCCGGACGCGCAATGCCCAGGTGGCGATGTATCAGGCCGGGGAGGTGCAGTACCTGGTGGCCACGGATGCCATTGGCATGGGGTTGAACCTGGACCTCAACCACGTGGCCTTCGCCGCGCTCTCCAAGTTCGACGGCACCGAGCCCCGGGAACTCTTCTCGGATGAGCTGGCGCAGATCGCCGGCCGCGCGGGGCGCCACCTGAACGACGGCAGCTTCGCGACGCTCAACACGCTGCCGGAGCTGTCTCCGCGCGTGGTCTCCGCCATTGAATCCCACCGCTTCCCGGCGGTGCGCAGCCTCATCTGGCGCAATGCCTCCCTGGATTTCTCCAGCCCGGAGTCATTGCTGGATTCCCTGTCGCAGGCGCCGCGACACAATGCCTTTGTCCGGGTGGAGCGCGCGGATGACTTCGACGCGCTCCGACACCTCTCCAGCGTCCCCGCCATCCGGGACGTCGCCACCGACCGGGCCCGGGTGGAATTGTTGTGGCAGGTCTGCCAGGTGCCGGACTTCCGCAAGGGCCTCTTCGGGCTGCATGTCTCCTTGCTGCGGGAGACCTTCCTCCAGCTCACCGCCGGGGACGGGAAGCTGGAGTCGGGCTGGCTGTCGCGCCAGGTGTCTCCGCTCGATGATGTGTCGGGAGACATCCACACCTTGATGGACCGGCTGGCGGCCATCCGCATCTGGACGTACATCAGCCACCGTCCGGGGTGGTTGCACGAGGCGGAAGCGTGGCAGGAGCGCACCCGCCGCATCGAGGACGCGCTGGGGGATGCCCTGCATGAGCGGCTGGTGGAGCGCTTCGTCCAGCGGGCCGCGCGCAGGAGCGCCCGCCGCTTCGTGCGGAACACCGCGCAGCCGGCGGCCGGTTCGGACAGCCCCTTCGCCAAGCTGGGGCTCCTGCTGGGAGAGGTCGCGGGCACCGACGGCGCCGCGCTGACGGAGGAGCAGTTCGTCCAGCGCGTGGTGGACGCGACCCATGACGCCTTCCAGGTGGACGCGTCGGGCATCATCTCCTTCGAAGGGGAGCCGCTGGCCCGACTGGTTCGCGGCAAGGACCGGCGCTCACCGCAGGTCGCGCTCGTGGAGTCGGAGGTGTGGACCGGCGGTGCGCGGCGGCAACTGGAGCGCCGGCTGGTGGCGCTGGCGCGGGATTTGGTCACCGAGGCCATGGGAGGCTTTCCCGCCGAGTCCTTCGCGGGTGCGGACCGCTCCGGGGCCGCGCGGGGGCTGGCCTACCGTCTGGCGGAAGGGCTGGGGGTGATTTCCCAGGCGGAGGCGCGCGAGCAGTGGCGGCTGCTGGACGAAGAGGCCCGGGAGCGCTTCAGGACGCTGGGCGTCCGCGAGGGACAGCGCTTCCTCTACGTCGCGGAGGCGCTCACCCCGCATGCGCTGGAGCGGCGCTGCATGCTGATGGCGTTGTTGCATCAGCGCCCGTCACCGCCGGGCGTTCCGGGTGAGCCGGTGCTGGAGGTCGCGGCGCTGGAGGGCCGGGATGCGCGAGCGTTTGGCTACGAGGTGCTGGGGGGCGTGGCGCTGCGGATCGACGTCGCCGAACGGCTGGGTGAAGCGCTGCGCCAGCCTCAGGGGGGCCGGCAGGTGCATGCGCTCATGCAGGAGTTGCGGCTGGAGGGCGGGCTCCATCGGCGGATCCTCCGCGAGCTTGGGGGACCGACCGCGGGCGCTCCGGCGAAGCGTCGGCGCCGTCGGCGGGGAGCAAGGCCGTCGGCACCGGCCGCTGTCCCGGGTGGCGCCAAGGGGCCCCCTGCTCACGCTGGGGGCCCTCGGAGTCCCCGGAAGGCAGGCGACGGAGGCGGAAGCTCGGGCGCATAGGCCCACGAATGCCCCGCCTGCGGGTGTCAATGCTTGGACAAGGCGAGGGACGAGCCCCCGGAGGAAGGCGCCTCTGATTTCCAGGCGAGCTCCATCTTGAACTTCGTGCAGGCGGCGGGATCCAGCTTTTCGAACTTCATGATTTCGAAGTGATGGATGTGGCCCACCACGATTCCTTCAATGTGAGCTGTATAGGGTTCGGGCATGCCTCCCCCGAAGGTGACGTGCGAGGGACTCTCCCCTGTGCCCAGGTAGTCGGCGGGATCCAGGACATCGAGTGGGAAGAGCTTCAACGCGAAGAGGTAGATGGCCTCGCCCACCTTCAGCTTGCCCGCCATGTCTGGGTCCGCGGCCACCGACAAGGCCACCCGCATGTCTTCGGAGACGGACAGGAAGGCGTCCCCGTCCTTCAAGCGCGCCAGGTCTTGTCTGCGCGCGGCGTCGTAGTCCGAGGACGCCTGACGGGTGATGTTCACTTTTTGTTTGGGGTCCTTCACGGAGACCTTGAGCGCTTCCGCTGCCTTTTCCAGATAGGGCTGCTTGTCCTTCAGCGTGCTCCAGGCCCGCATCGCCGACGCGCGGGAGAAGGGACGGATGTGATACTTGAGCACGGTGGCGAGCGGCGCATCCGCCAGTTCGCGCGTGTCCAGGACCGTGGGATCGTTCCTCATGATGCGTTGCTCGAGGTTCGCGTAGTCTGGGAGGCTGCGGAACGCGCGGCAGGTCATGCCAATCTCACGCTGGAATTTCTCGGCCAACCCCGCCGAAAGCTTGAGCGCGCGGTAATAGGTCTTCGCCGGAAGCGTGTTCCCATAGGCCTGGCGGACCTGGAAGGGCGTGCAGCCGATCAACTTCTTTTGATGCCCCAGCGCGAAGGCGTAGAAGGGCTTCAGGTGCGTCCGCGATACCACGTTGGGATCGATGAGCAGTTGTCTGAAGTCACCCCGCACCGCCGCGCCGTAGGCCTTGGTGAGTTGGGCCAGGTCGAACTCCATGCTGGGACCCAGCTCTCCGTACCTCGCGCGCGCATAGGCTGCGAAATCGTCGATGCCCAGCGCGGCCCGTTCAAAGAACAAGGCTCGCGGCATCTTCGCGGCATCCCGCAGGTTGGACAGTCCCCAGAGCGCGCTGCGAATCCCGGGAGACAGGGAGGAGGAGAGGCCCAGGGGATGGACACGCGCGACAGGGGCGAGGTCCAACCGAACCACGTCTCGTGGCGGCTGGGCCTCCTGTGGACGCGCCTCGGGAGGCCTGGCCACCGCGACCCTGTTCGCGAGCACGTTCTGTTTCGCCACCCGGATGGCGAAGAGGGACGCCGTGAAGCCCGCGAGCTTGAGCGCCTCCTGGATGCCGCTGTCAGGCAGGGCGGCGACCCCGACGCCTTTCTCGACGGCGAACTGCTGGATCCACCGCTCGCACTCGGCTCCCCTGATGGCTGGCATCGTCTGTCCCTCCCGACGTGAGAGTATAGACGCCCGCGGGGGCCGCGGCGCAGGCCGCTACGGATTCGCCACGTACAGCTCGGCGTTCTGGCTGAGTCCCCCCGGGGTGAGGGACCAGCCCGGGTGCTCGGGCATGAGGATGAGGGTGCGTTTTCCCTCCGGAGAGTGCCCGGCCCCGACGATGAGGTAGCGGCGCGTCCGCTGCGCTCCGGTGAGCGTGAGGACGTCATGCTTCACGCTCCAGGTGCCCTGGTCATTGTCCGAACCAAACTGCAGCGCCCCCACCTGTCCTGAAGCCCCGGCGTACTTGTATTGGAAGGTGTGGTCTGCTTCTAGGATGTATTGGACGGTGTAGGAGACCGACGTCATCCGGGTGCCTCCATAGGCATTGACCCATTGGGCCACGCTGTTGGTGCCGTAGGTGAAGTCGCCCACCACCTCGGCATCATCCGCGAGCGGCAGGCCGACAGGACTTCCTCGCACGCCCTTCAGCGCGTCCTCCACCTTGGGATGAGAGGTATTCCAGGAGAACGAGGCGGACATGGCCTCACCAATTCCTCCCGGCGTGCTGAAGCTCTGGATGAACACCAGCGATTCGAAGCGGGTGTCCGCCTCCACCAGCATCAAGGTCACTCGGAAGGACCGGCCGTTGGCCTTGTGGCGCACCTCTGCCGCGGTGAAGAAGGCGCGCGCCCCGTTGGCGACAAAGCGCCGCATGACCGGCGGATTCGGCGGGACGCCGGCCCAGTCCGCGCCCACGCGCTCCTGCCAGAGCCGCGTGAGCTTGCCCTCGCCGTCCTCGAGCCCGGGCACGCTCGCAAGCCGGAGCGCCTCCACCCCGAGCGTGTCGCCACGGTCGACCCATTCGAGGATGAACCGGCCATCCGCCTGGGTCTTCCAACCCTGGGGCGGGTCGAACGCGAAGCCGCCGGGCTCGCCCTGCTTTCCCGCCCGGGCCCTGTCCGCGGGGCTGGCGACCACCCCCGCCAGGGCCCCCGGCCCGCCGGTGTCGCTCCCGGAGACGAGACCCAGGACCATCAGCCCCAGTGTGCCGGTGCAGCACAGCGCGCTGGCGCCTCCAACCACGATGAGGATCCAGACGAGGGGACTCTTGGGACGTGCCATGGTGTAGGACCTGGGAGCAGGGGCGCTCTGCCGATGGAATTCGGTGCGGGGTTTTCGTTCATCCGCAGATACGCCCGACAGGGGCGATCTTCTCGCCGCCTTGCGTTGACGCGGTGCCGCAGGCGTCCCGAGCGGCCCTGACAGCCCGCGCACACGTTTCCCTCCGGCGCCGTTCCCGCCTGTAGATTGGGGCGGTAACGGTCCGGAGGAACGCGCATGGGCTGCTGCCACTACCCCCCTGTCATCGAAGGCTGCGACAGCGCTTTCACCGTGGACACCTCCCGCATCACCTTCGGTCGGGGCTGTCTGTCCGAGGTGGGAGACAGGGCGCGGGCGCTCGGGATGAAGCGCGTGGCGTTGTTCTCCGACGCGCGCGTGGCGCGGCTCAAGCACTTCGACACGGTGCTCCAGTCCCTGCGCGCCGCGGGGCTGGACGTGGCCGTGTACACGGACGTGCACGTCGAGCCCACCGACCAGTCCTTCCTGGACGCGGCGCGGTTCGCGTCGGAGGCGAAGCCGGATGGTTATGTCTCCCTGGGCGGTGGCTCGGTCATCGACACCTGCAAGGCCGCGAACCTCTATGCCACGCATCCGGCGGACTTCCTCGCCTACGTCAACGCGCCGGTGGGGGAGGGACGGCCGGTGCCCGGTCCGCTCAAGCCCCACCTCGCGTGTCCCACCACGTCGGGGACGGGCAGCGAGGTGACGGGCATCACCATCTTCGACCTGCTGTCGATGGGGGCGAAGACTGGCATTGCCTCCCCGGCGCTGCGGCCCACCGAGGCGCTCATCGACCCGGACTGCACCGCGACCCTTCCCGGCGAAGTCGTCGCGGCCAGCGGGCTGGACGTGCTGTCGCATGCGCTGGAGTCCTATACGGCGCGGCCCTACACACGCCGTCCCGCCCCGGTACGGCCGAGCCTGCGGCCCATGAGCCAGGGCGCCAACCCGTGGAGCGACCTGGGCTGCCGCGAGGCCCTGCGGCTCATGGGCCTGTACCTGGAGCGCGGCGTGAAGGACGCGAACGACCACGAGGCCCGTGAGCAATTGATGTGGGCCTCCACGCTCGCGGGCATCGCGTTCGGCAACGCGGGCGTGCATGCGCCGCACGGCATGGCCTACGCCGTGGCCGGGAAGGTGCGCGACTTCCATCCCACGGGCTATCCGGACGACGAGCCCCTGGTGCCCCACGGCATGGCCGTCATCGTCAACGCCCCGGCCGTGTTCCGCTACACGGCCACCGCGAGCCCCGAACGCCACCTGGAGGCCGCGGGCCACCTGGGCGCGGACCTGCGCGACGCCACGCCAGCGGACGCGGGCGAGGTGCTCGCGGGCCGCCTGGTTCACGTCATGCGCGCCGTGGGCATGCCCAACGGGTTGAGCGGGGTGGGCTACACCGGGGCGGACGTGGACGCGCTCACGGAGGGCGCCTTCCCGCAGCAGCGCCTGCTC
This sequence comes from Corallococcus sp. CA047B, assembly GCF_003612065.1. NCBI lineage: Bacteria > Pseudomonadati > Myxococcota > Myxococcia > Myxococcales > Myxococcaceae > Corallococcus > Corallococcus sp. CA047B. The sequence continues at coordinate 4,536 of NZ_RAWD01000140.1, read as the reverse complement.
CAGAACGCGCCCCGGGAGATGACCCGGCCCGTCCTCACGGAGCTGTTCCACCAGGCGCTGCGCTACTGGTAACCGAAGCCCGAGGCCACCCCGTGTCCGACGCCGAGACCGCCGACCGCTACCGCTACTTCCTGCCCATCACCACGCGGTGGATGGACAATGACTTGTACGGGCACATCAACAACGTCACGTACTACAGCTACTTCGACACCGTCGCGAACCACTACCTCATCCACGAAGGGGGCCTGGACATCCACGCGGGCGCCATCATCGGGCTGGTCGTGGAATCGAAGTGCAGCTACCGCTCGCCGCTCGCGTACCCCGACCGCCTGCGCGCCGGGCTGCGCGTGGAGAAGCTGGGCAACCGCTCCGTCACCTACGGCATCGCCCTCTTCAAGGAGGACGACGCGCAGGCCGCGGCCCACGGGTACTTCGTGCATGTCTTCGTGGACCGCGCTACGCGCAAGGCCGTGGCCATGCCAGCGCGGCTGCGGGACGCGCTGGCACGGCTCGTCCTGGCCCCGGAGGGCTGAGCTTCAGGGGCAGCCGGAGCTGACCTGGAGCGCGTCGTACGCCATCCAGCCGTTGCGAGGCGTACCGGTCGCGGCGATGACGTAGCCGTAGATGAACTTCATCGTCCCGGATTGCTGGCGGTAGCGGCCCGCGCTGTCCTGGACCCAGAGCGGGATGTCGATGGACGGCGCGCCCGAGTTGGTGGGCACGTCCAGCCGCTGGAACTTCGTGCCCGCGGGGAAGTGGTCCACCGCGACGCCGCCCAGGCCGAAGCCCGGCACGTTGAAGGTGAGGTTCGCCGAGCGCAGGCCATTGGCCCGCACGAGCGGCAGGTAGTCCCCCGCGCGCTCGTGGACCGCGTCGGAGTCATAGACCACCTTCTTGAACTCCAGCGTCGTGTCGTGCGAGTTGCGCACGGCGTAGCACGCCATCTTCGCGAGCCCCGAGCCCAGCGCGGAGACATGCCCGACCTTGGCTTCAAAGGACGTGCGGCCCTTGATGGCCGACATGGGCATCCAGCCCGCGCTCGAATTCGACGTCGACACCGCGAAGGCGTGCAGCTCCCCGGCGAAGGTGCGCGTCTGGCCGTGGTTGAACGTGGAGCTCGTCCGGGTGGAGGTGCCCACCACCGTGCCGTTGCCGTCGCGGATGGGCACGCCCGTGTAGAGCTCCCAGGAGTCGTCGTCGTCCGGGTCGTTGGTGAGGACGCGGTTGCCGCCGGAGGGGCGCAGCTTGCAGTTGTAGGGACTCTCCTCGCACACCGTCCCGTTCACCCCGGAGAAGGCCGCCTGCCCGGTGGAGCCCACCGCGTCCGGGACCGCTTCGTCGCCCACGGACATCTCACCGCCACACGCCACGGAGACCAGGGCCAACACACCGAGTACTGGATTTTTCATGTTCATATTAAAAATGGAAATCCATTTTTACCCGTTTTGTCAACAGGGGGTTCCATGCATCGGTTGATACTGTTCGCGGCGCTCGTCGTCACCACGGCGGCGGTCGCCAAACCCGACACTCCGCTGTACGCGACCGGCGCCGGTGCCGCGCAGGCCCTGGGACAACCCGTTCCATCCGAATGGCTATCGGGTGGCCGTGGGCAGCGACCCATGGGAAACGCCGGAGCTCTACGCCTCTACTCCGCCCAGGTGGCCACGCTCCAGCAGCCGGGCGCGGCGCTCTGGTCGTTCCAGCCGTATGGCGCCTTCAACGGAGGCGTGAAGCCCGGCGCGAACAACGACTGACGGCGGGGGCTTCGGGCCCTCATGTCTGTTATTGCCGCCGCGCCTCAGCGCTCCGGCTCCTCCTCGTCACCCAGCAGTCCGTGCTTGCGCAGCTTGTCGTGCAGCGTGGCCCGGCCGATGCCCAGCGCCCGCGCGGCCTCCGTGCGCTGGCCCTGGGCCGTCGCGAGCGCCGCGAGGATGAGCTCCCGCTCGTGCGTGTCCATCCGTTCCCGCAGGGTGGCGCCCGTGGGGCCAGGCGTGGCGGGAGCGCCCGGGCCTCCGGGCAGCAGCTCCGGATCCAATGTCCCGTCGGGGGACAGCACCACGGCGCTCTCCAGGACGTTCTCCAACTCGCGCACGTTGCCGGGCCAGCGGTAGGCCGTGAGGCGCTCCAGGAGCGCGGGCGTCAGGGGCACGGGGGGCATCCGGAAGCGCTCGGTGTGGCGGGCGAGGAAGTGCTTCGCCAGGGCGGCGATGTCCTCCGGGCGGCTTCGCAGCGCGGGCACCTGGAGCGTCACGACCTTGAGGCGGTAGTACAGGTCCTCGCGGAAGTGGCCCTCGGCGACGCGCTGGGGCAGGTCGCGGTGGGTGGCGGCGAGGACGCGGACGTCCACGGGAAGGGCGCGGTCCTCTCCCACGGGGCGCACCTCGCCCTCCTGGAGGACGCGCAGCAGCTTGGCCTGGAGGGGCAGGGCCAGCTCCCCCACCTCGTCGAGCAGCAGGGTGCCGCCGTCGGCCTCGCGGAAGAGGCCCTTCCGAGGGCGCACGGCGCCGGTGAAGGCGCCCCTCGCATGGCCGAACAGCTCCGCTTCGGCCAGCTCCGGCGTGAGCGCGGCGCAGTTGAAGCGCACGTAGGGTTTGTCCGCGCGGGGGGAGGCGCGCACCAGGGCCTCGGCGACGCGCTCCTTGCCGGTGCCGCTCTCCCCGGTGATGAGCACGGTGACGTCGCGCGGCCCCACGCGCTGGAGCAACAGGGCCAGCCGCGCCATCGCGGGCGACACGAAGACCAGCGAGCGCAGCAGGTTCACCTCGCTGGACAGGCGCTCGTTCTCCGCCTCCAGCCGTACCCGGCCCAGCGCGCGGCGCACCACGGCCAGCACGTCGTCCACGTCGAAGGGTTTGCGGAAGTAGTCCAGCGCGCCCAGCTTCATGGCCTCCACGGCATGGCGTTCCGAACCGTGCGCGGTGATGAGGATGACGCGCGGGGCGGGCGAACGGGCCTGCACCCGGCGCAGGAGCTCCATCCCATCCACGCGCGGCATGCGCAGGTCGCTGAGCACCAGGTCCACGGGAGGCTCCGCGTCCAGTCGCGCGAGCGCGGCCTCACCGTCCACCGCCTCCTCGACGCTCAGCCCGTCGTCTTCCAGGAGGCCGCGCAGCGTGTAGCGAACGCCCGCGTCGTCATCCACCACCAGCACGCGCGCCTTCATGGCCGCGCCTCCTTCGCGAGCGCTTCCCTCGGTGCTGCCTTCTGCTGGGGCGCGGGCGGGAGGCGCAGCTCCGCTACGCAGCCGCCGCCTTCGCGCTCGCGCAGGCTCAGCTCTCCACCGTGCTGGCGCATCAGCGCCCGTGACAGGGCGAGCCCCAGGCCCGAACCCTGGGGCTTCGTGGTGATGCCGGGTTCGAACACGCGCTCGCGCACCTCGGGCGCCAGTCCCGGTCCCCGGTCCCGCACCTCCACCTGGCCTCCGCCCCCCGGCGTCGTCCGGGCCTGGAGTTCCACCAGCGTGCCTCGGGGAGCGGCCTCCAGCGCGTTCTGCACCACGTCGATCAGCACCTGCCGCACCTTGCGCGCGTCACACCAGACCTCCACCGGCGGCCCTTCCACGACGCGCAGCCCCACGCCGCGTTCGCCCGCCATGCCCTCGTGCAGCTGCGCCACCTGCTGGCACAGGCCTTCCAACGGCACGTGCGCCTCGTTGAGGGGCAGCAGCGGACGGGAGAAGTTGAGGAATCCTTCGAGGATCTCCTGCATCCGGTCCACCTCCCGGCGCAGCACCGCCAGCCGCTCCGCGGGCCGGCCCTCCACCTCTCGCGCGATCATCGCCGCCAGCCCCTTCACGCTCGCGAGCGGGTTCTTCAGCTCATGGGCGATCTCCCCCGACAGCAGGGTCAGGGAGCGCACGCGTTCCTCGTGCTCCTTCAGCGCGTCGTCGCGTGCGTCCAGCGCCGTGCCCACCATGCCCCGGAACGTGCGCCGCAGTGTCGTACCGATGAAGTTCGCCCACACGACGAGGAGCACCGTCACCGTGAGCATCATCAACAGGAGCGCGTCGGTGTGGCCCGCGCGCGGTCCGCCGCCGAAGAGCGCGGGCACCAGGTCCGCCACCGCCCCCGTCAACGTCACCGTCGCCTGCACGCCCAGGAGCCCCAGCAGGTAGCCCACCCACCGGCGGGCGCGAGCGCGCGGGAAGAGGATCGCCGTGGCGAAGCTCACCGGCACCACCAACAGGATGAGCGGACTCTCCAGTCCCCCCAGCGCCAGGTTCACCACCGTGAACAGCGGAAACGCGACCCACGGCAGGACCCAGCCCGGCTCCGCTGACACCACCTGCTCGCGCCGCCAGGCGGTGACGACGCCCACCGCCACCAGCACCAGCGCGAGCGCCGCCCCCACGCCGCACCGGCGCCAGACCGACGCGTCCCCGATGAGGCCCAGCGACGCGAACACCACCGGCAGCGGGCTCAGGAACATCAGCACCTTCGTCACCTGACGGAACATCCGCGAGAACGCCTCGCGCTGGACCTGTTCGACTCCGGAGGCCGTGGGCTGGGGCATGGGATGCAAGGCGTTCTCCTGGAC
>NZ_RAWD01000013.1:0-64192 GCF_003612065.1 Corallococcus sp. CA047B | reverse complement strand
ACGCCCCCCACGCAGCAGCAGCTGCCCCCCGCGGCGAACGCGGGTGCGGGCGAGGGCACGGCGGTGGCTCCGGCCCCCGCGGGCAACGGGGTGGTGAAGGGCACGGTGTCCTTCACCGGCACGGCGCTGGTGATGGCGGACCTGGCGCCCAGCGTGGACCCCGCGTGTGACGGACGGCCGGAGAAGGAGCAGTCCGTGCTGGTGAAGGACGGCAAGCTCAAGAACGTGCTGGTGCGCGTGCGCGGCACGGTGGCGGGAGCGCCCGCCGCGCCGTCGACGCCGGTGGTGGTGGACCAGTCCAAGTGCACGTACGTGCCGCGCGTGCAGGGCGCGATCGCGGGCCAGCAGGTGGTGTTCAAGAACAGCGACGGCACGCTGCACAACGTGCGCGGCGTGGTGGGCACGAAGCCGGTGTTCAACGTGGCGCAGCCGCCCTCGGGCGCTCCGGTGCAGAAGCCGCTGCCCGCGGACGCGGACGTGCTGCGCCTCAAGTGCGACGTGCACCCGTGGATGACGGCCTATGTGGTGAGCAACGCGAACCCGTACTTCGCCACCACCGGGGATGACGGCACGTTCACCCTGACGGGCCTGCCGGCGGGCACGTACACGGTGGAAGCGTGGCACGAGACGCTGGGCACGAAGACGGCGGAGGTCACCGTGAAGGACGGCGCCCCTGTGGACGCATCGTTCACATTCGCCGCGACGGACGCGCCCGCGAAGCCGTAGCGCGGATGGAAGCAGGGAAGGGGACTGCTCGCATGGCCCCTTCCTCGCCGCGACGGACGCGCCCGTGAAGCCGGAGGCGCGGACGTCCCAGGCCTTCGCTAGGCCTGTGCGCGCTCCGCCACCGGAGCAGGGGGCCCCGACTTGCGGATCGTGAAGCCCACGCGCGCGCCCCCACCGGGCCGGTTCTCCGCGAAGGCCTCGCCCCCGTGGGCCCGGGCAATCCGCTGCACCAGCGCCAGCCCCAGCCCCAGGGAGCCGGCCTCGCGCGCCTCGCCGCCCCGGTCCTTGCGGTAGAACGGCTGGAAGATGCGCGTCTCCTCGCCGGGCAGGAGCCCCGGGCCCCGGTCCTCCACCCAGAAGCACAGGTGTTCGGTGCCGTGGTCCTGGAGCCGGAGCGCTTCCACCCCCGCCCCATGCCGGCGCGCGTTGTCGAGCAGGTTCACCAGCGCCCGTCCCAGCAGCGTCGCGTCCGCCAGCACCGTCACGTCGTCCGTCTCCGGCTGCAACAGCGTGGCGGACAGCCCCGCGCGCTCCAGCGCCTGGGCCGCCAGCACCCCGGCCTCCAGCGCCTTGGGCGTGAGCTGGCCGAAGTCCAGGCGCGAGCTCGCGAGCAGCTCGCCCACCAGCGCGTCCAGCTCCACCACCTCGCGGTCCACCTGGTCCAACGTGCGCGGGTTGCCACCCCCGTCGCGCAGCAGCTCCGTCAGCACCCGCAGACGCGCCAGCGGCGTGCGCAGCTCGTGCGACACGGCGGCCAGCAGCTCGCGTTGATCCGCCATCTGCTTCTCGATGCGCGCCGCCATGTCGTTGAAGGACTCGGCCAGCACCGCGAACTCGCCCGTGGCGTGGCGGTGGAGGCTGGCCCGCGTCCCCAGCCTTCCCGCACCCAGCTCCTGCGTGGCCTTCACCAGCGTGTCCACCGGCCGCGCCAGCCGGTAGGAGATGCCGCCCGCCGCCGTCCACAGCACCAGGACCGCGATGCCCAGGGGCAACATGCTCCGCAGCGGGTTGCGACCGCGCATGCGCAGGTAGCAGGCCTGGGCCGTCCCCAACTTCACCCCGTCGCGCATCACCGGGATGGACGCGTCCGGCTTCTCGCACGGAGCCCCTCCGCTCGCGACCACCGCGCCGGACAGGTCCGTCAGCTCCACGTCCACGCCCAGGTCGTCGGAGATGCCCTGCACCAGCGCCGCTCGCTCGGCGGGCGCGTCCCACGCATCCGCGAACCGGTGGCCCACGAACGAGCGCACGCGCTCCGTCTCCTGCTGCCAGGCGGAGCCGCCCACCAGGTTCATCACCCCGGACACCACCAGCACCGTCACCAGGATGGTGAGCCCGAACAGGACGAACAGCCGCCGGCGCAGCCGCGCCTGCACGAACGACCCCAGCCGTCCCAGGTGCCAGGGCGGACGGTGGTGCCGGTGCCTGCCGAAGCCGCGGACGTGGGGCGGGATGCAGGGGTCCTCGGGATGATGCCGGTGGCGCCAGCCCATCACGCGCCTTCCTTGGCGAACACATAGCCCACGCCGCGCACCGTCTTGATGAGGCGCGTGCCCACGTCCCCCAGCTTCTGGCGCAGGTGGGAGATGTGCACGTCCACCGTGCGCTCGCTCACCACCGTGTCACTGCGCCCCGCCTCGCCCAGGAGCGCGTCGCGGGGAATCACCCGGCCGGCCCGCCGCACCAGCGCGAGCAGCAGGTCGAACTCCAGGCCCGTCAGGTCCACCGCGCGCCCCTCCACCCGCACCTCCCGCCCGGACACGTCGATGGACACCCCACTCGACTCCAGCCTGTCCGCCACCGACGACGGCTGCGCCCTGCGCAACACCGCGCGCAGGCGGGCGAGCAGCTCCCGGGGCCCGAAGGGCTTGGGCAGGTAGTCGTCCGCGCCCAGCTCCAGCCCCACCACCCGGTCCGTCTCATCGCCCTTGGCGGTGAGCATCAACACGGGGATGCGGCTCTTCGCCCGGATGCGCTTGCACACCTCCAGCCCGTCCATGCCCGGCATCATCACGTCCAGGAGCACGGCGTCGAAGGTGTTCGCCTCCAGCGCCGCCAGCCCACGCCCTCCGTCGGGCGCGTGGCTGACGCTGATGCCGTTCTGCCCGAGGTACTCCGCGAGCAGCTCGAACATCCGGGTGTCGTCGTCGATGAGCAGGACGCGGGTGGGCATGGTTGGCGTGAATCCTAACGCGCTCCCGGTGCTTCAGAGGGGCCTGCCGAAGCTGCCGGAGCCTGCTGCGCGCGCCAGTCCCAATACGGCGGCGTCCCGTGGCGGTAGGCGGTGCCCCCCCAGCTGCCGGAATGGCAGGGCGCGCGGTGGTGACGGGAAAGGCTCGCGAAGCCGGAGGCATAGCCTCCGAGGGCACCCGCGGCGAGAAGGACGACGAGCAAGCGGTGTCTCATGGTGGATCTCCAGGAAGGGGAAGGGGAGGGAGGCGGGCTCAGACCATCGAAGGGGGCGCGTCGTCGTTGTGGGGACCCCCGCCCCAGCGTCCGCGGCCCCGGCCGCCGCAGCCCCGGCCGTACCAGCCACGGCCCTCGCCGCGCCAGCCGTAGCTCCAGCCGTGCTCGATGATGTCCGCGAGCTCCCGGCGCTGATCAGGCTCCAGCGCTTCGTGCACCTGGGACAGGCCGTCCTTCACGGCGTTGCGCAGCGTCTCCAGCGCGACGTCATGACGGCTGAACAGCTCGCGCAGCATCGCGCCGTCGAAGTGCTCCCCTCGGAGCGAACCCGCGACCGCCGTGCGGCTGGGGCCCCACTGGTCCTTCACCTTGGCGAAGGCCTCGCGCGCATCCTCCACCGCCTTCACGATGACCTTCTCCTGGCCGGGCGACGTCTCCAGCCGCTCGAAGAGCCAGCGCAGCCGGGGCCGCGCGCTCCAGCGGCCCCCGTGGCCGTAGGCGTAGTGGCCGTGGCGGTGGCCGTGGCGGCCCCGGCGCAGGGTGACGAAGAGACCGGCGAGGCAGGCGGTACCGAAAACGAATCCGAACATGTGTGTGGCTCCTGGAAGCAGGCGGGGGGCCGCTCAAGCGGTCCCGCGCCGTGTCTGACGGAGCACAAGGTAGAAGGCGGGTGTGAAGCCCACGCCCGGGCACGGTGAAGAAGTATGAAGGCGGGTCCGGGGCCCGATGGGAATGTCCCGGGCGCACTGGCATGTTCAATCGCCGGGACTCATCCACCTCCGGTTTGTCGGATGATGGACGCCTGCTCGCACGATTCCTTCCTCTGGAGTGGTGTTCGCGCGGGAAGCAGGTAGAGTACCCGGCGTGCCGCAGCGATGTGCGTTTCGGTACGGGTGGCTGGCGCGAGCCGGTCACAGCTCAAAGCAGAGAAAGAGAAGAGACTCACAATGGCATTCGGTACTGTGAAGTGGTTCAACGACGCGAAGGGTTTCGGCTTCATCGCGCAGGACAATGGCGAAGACGTTTTCTGCCATCACACCGCCATCAACATGGATGGCTTCCGCACTCTGGCCGAGGGCCAGAAGGTGGAGTTCGAAGTCACCAAGGGCCCCAAGGGCCTTCAGGCGCAGAACGTCCGCGCCGCGAGCTGAGCGAAGCCCCGACTCTCCGCGACCGGTGAGTCACCGAAGCCCAGTCTCCTCAAGGGAGGCTGGGCTTTCGTCTTTTCGGACGCAGGGCAGGCAGGCAGCCTGCGCGATGCGGTCCGCCAATGGCCGGGGTCTTCCCTACCTTCTCTTCCAGGAGCGCGGCGCCGCACGCCGCCCTCAAGGAGAGGCGAACATGGGCGACACCAGCGTGAAGAAGGTCGAAAGCCGCCATTCCCCCAAGGGGGAGATGGGCCAGAAGTACCTGGCCTCCGGCGTCCGCGTGGCCATGCGGCTGTGGGAGGACGAACCGCCCGCCGAGGCCAAGCCCGCCAGCACCCGCGACTACGAGACCGTGGGCTACGTGCTCAAGGGCCGCGCGGAGCTGCACCTGGAGGGGCAGACCATCCTGCTCAACCCCGGAGACTCGTGGCTGGTGCCGCGTGGCTCCAGCCACACGTACAAGATCCTGGAGACCTTCTCCGCCGTGGAGGCGACCAGCCCCTCGTCCGCCGCGCACGGTCGCGACGAACACGAGGCCGCGAAGAAGCCCGCCAAGGCCTGAGCGGGCGCAGGAGGCGTCGTCCCTGCTCCTGGAGGACGTGTCCCCGTCCTCCCGGAGCATTTGGCTCACGAGCCGTGAGGCAGCACGGTCGCGGGAGGCCCCTGCCGGTCCGGCGTCGCGGGAGGCACTGCGTCCACGGGGCCGGGCACCTGCGGTGGAGACGGCGGCGTCTTCGGGGCGACCTCCGGTGCCACCGACGGCGGCGGCGCCACGGTGCCCGACGCCGGCACGCTTTCAAGGAACGCCTTCAGCGCGGCGTTGAACGGCTCCGGGCAGTCGAGCTGCACGGTATGGCCGCACCCTTCCAGGCCCACGAGCTTCGAGCCCGCGATGTGCGCGTGGCCGTGCTCGAAGATGTCTCGCGGGAAGCCGCCGTGCATGAACGGGTTGGGAATCAGGCGGTCCGACTCACCGAAGATGATGACGGTGGGGACGCTGATGCGGTGGAGGTTGTCGCGCACGAAGTCGTCGTGGGCGAGCCCCGTCACCGAGCGCACGTTGGCGTAGGCATACGCGTCGAACTCGGGCGACTTCGCCAGCCGCACGCGCTCCTCGATGAGCCACTCCAGCTCCGGCCGCCAATTCTGGAAGTTGGCCTGCCGCACGCTGCCCCAGACGCCGTACTCCGGCGCGGATTTGATCAGCTCCGTGCTCATCACCCGCGTGAACCAGGCCTTCTCCTTCGGGGAGAACTTCTCGAAGCCCGCGGGCGACACCAGCACCACCGCTGCGGGCTCGCTCGGGTAGCGGATGGCGTACGACAGCGCCGTCTGTCCGCCCATGGAGTGGCCGACGAGGATGGGGTGCTCGACGCCCAGCCCCTGCGTCAGCTCGCGCACCGCGTCGGCCATGGCCTCCATGGTGTACGGGAAGGAGCCCGGCTTGTCGGACTTGCCGTAGCCCGGCAGATCCACCGCGACGACGTGGTAGCCGGCGCGGCTGAGCGTGTCGATCTGCGCCTGCCAGAACTTCAGGTAGCTGCCCAACCCATGGATGAGGACCACCGTGCGCGCACCGGGCGCGGCGGGCAGCTCCACGAAGGCCATCTCCGGCACGCGCGTCAGGCCGTAGGTGGCGGCCGTCTTCGGCAGGGCCATGCGCTTGAGCGGCCAGGGCGTCCTGGCCTCGGCGGATGTGTAGTCCAGGTCCTGGAAGGCCAGGGGCGGCGCGCTCGCATACGAGCGAACGCAGCCGGAGGAGGAGGCGAGCCCCGCCGCGAGCAGCAGGGCCTTGAGGGCGCGGGAGGTGCTCATGGTCAGAACGCGTACCAGGTGAAGGTGGTGAAGGCAGCGAAGGGGTTGCCCTTCACCGTCGTGGAACCGTCGTAGAAGCTGCCGCGGAACAGGTAGCCGGCGTGCACGCCCACCGTCATGAGGTAGCGGATGGTGTAGCGCACCTCCGCGTTCACCTCGGCGCCAATGAAGCGTCCCCGCCGCACGGCCGGATCCCAGCGCGGCGGCGTGGCCCCCGCGTTGGCAAGCCCCGTGGCCAGCTTGAGGTTGAGCTTGTTGGGAACGATGTCCCACGCCGCGCTCGCGATGCCGGTGCGCAGGCCGTAGCCCTGGTTGGAGATGTCCGTCACCGCGCCCGTGTAGTTGTTCACGGTGCTGGTGAAGGGGAACAGCAGCAGCATCTTGTGGTCGAACCACACGGAGCCCGGCAGGCCGTACTGGTTGAGGGTGAAGGCGCCGGTGTAGCGGTCGTCATCCAGGTTGCTGTCGCCGGTGGTGAACATCCCCTCCAGCGTCACCAGGTCCGACGGCCCACGGCCCCACTGGTAGAGCACCTCCAGGTTGGCGGACAGGCCGGAGATGTCGACCTTCTTGTTGAACGTGGTGTCCGCGCGGTCGCTCGTGTAGCTGCCGCCGTTGTACATGACGAAGCCGGAGGCCCCGAGCCGACCGGTGCGGAAGTCGATGTTGTGGTGGAAGTTGGCGCCCAGCCAGAAGACGTTGCCGGTGGGCCGCTCGATGTTGAAGCGGGGCGTGCCCACGAACGGGCTGAGCCCCGACGAGGACGGACCGCTCTTCACGATGCCCTCGAAGGCATACGCGTCGCCCTTGGTGTCGTCGCGCAGGTACCACGCGGACAGGCCCACGTTCGTCCCGGGCTGCACCGGATACGCGTAGTCCGCCGTGAGCAGGTAGACGAACTTCAGGCGGGGGTCATCCTTCGTCGCCTTGTCCGCCTGCGCGCTGCCCAGCGGCAGCAGGCTCAGCTTGGACAGCCCCTTGTAGTTGCTGAAGAGCGTCAGGCCGGTGGCGTCGCTGCCCAGGAACGCCAGCTTGTAGCCCGTGCGGATGATGTCGTTGAGCGGCGTGCGCGTCGGGTCGAAGATGGAGTCGTAGACGGGTTGCGTGCCGATGAGCAGCGTGAGCCGCGCGGGGTTGCGCGTGGGGTAGAGCGCGACGTTGATGTTCTTCGTCTGGATGTTGACCTGGTCGGCGTTGAAGCCGCCGCCCTCGTTCTGCTGCGAGGCATTGGCGGCGCGTCCCCAGAGGTAGTCCACCTCGAACTGGGCGCGGAAGGACGCCAGCCCGTCCACGAAGGAGGGGCTGTACTCCAGGACGGGAATCCAGCGCTGCTCGACGTAGAACGCGGAACGCCCCGGCTCCACCCGGACGGAGCTGCCGGACAACGAGCCGATGGGCCCCAGCGACACGCCCTTGAGGCCCGCGGGGTCACCCACGCTGTTCGTCAGCGACAGCCGGGTGAAGAAGTAGTTGATGAGGATGAACTCGCGCGGCTTCGCATCCTCCTCGCGGTCCTTCTCGTCGAACCAGTCGCCGTAATAGAGCCCCGGCACCGTCGTGGTCTGCGCCGCCGCGGGCAGCGACAGCCCGGCCAGACCGAGCGCGAGCATCGCCGCTCCCCGGCGCATCACCTTGCCTGCCTCACCCAACCACCCTCCCGTCATACGCACCTCGACCCCTCGCGCGGGGCACACCCGGACCCGGATGCGGGCCGTTCAGCTGGATTGCCGGAAAGGGCCAGGGAGCATCGCCACCCTGGCCCCAGGGACGGGCGGCGGGCGCGGCTCGCGCCCACCGTCACCGTGCGACTAGCCGCTGATCTCGTAGACCTGCACCGCGTTGCCGGTGAAGGGCTGGCCGGAAGCGCTGACCGTCTTGGCCCCCACCGCGCCGTCGGCGCAGTGCCAGCCCGTGGCCTTGGCCTCGAAGTACAGCTCCATGGAGAGCTTCTTCGTGTCCTCGGAGAACCTCGCGCGGCCCTCCTGCTTGAAGCTGCCGTAGTCGACGAGGACCTCGAAGCAGCTCCCGTCCGCCGCGATGTTGCTCAGGGTGACGGCCTTGGAGTCGAACACCAGCGCGTTCTGCGCCGCGGCATGGTCACAGGTGCTGCCGGGCTGGCCGACACCGGAGGATTCGCGAATGGTGCCGGGGACGCTGTTCACGTGGAAGTTGTTGCCACCCACGCCGATGGTGACCTTCTGGAAGCACTGGCTGGCCGAGCCCCAGTTGATGTCCTCGTCCAGCGACAGCGGGTGGCTGGGGATGTTGTCCCCCTCCATCACGAGCGTCTTGCCCTCGAGGAACGCGAGGATGTTCGACTGGGTGTCCAGCTTGGGCTGGGTGACCGGCGGATCCGTCGTGTTGTCCCCACAACCGGAGAGCCCCAGCGTGCACAGCATCATCGCGGACAAAAGCGTCTTCTTCATGTGAGTGCTCCTCTTCGCTTCCGGCGACAGCGCCGGGACGACGACAGGACAAAGCTTCGGACTCAGTGCATCGCGGGCGCGGGAGGGCGCGGAGGCCCTGCGAACCCTTCACGGATCAGCGTCAGGGCGGTGTCGAGCAGCGGCTCCAGGCCGGCTCCGCCGCCCACATGACCCGGCGCATCCCCAGGCAAGATGAAAGCCGATTCATGTTTCAGCTACCGGTAGCACCCGCCTGACAGCCTTGTCAAAAGACAGACGATGGCTTCGCGCGTCAAAGAGCAGCATCAACGCAGGGCGTCAGCACGCTGCGCACCCCAAGGAGGTCCCGCACGGCCGGCGGGTGGCGCGAGGGGGACCTCTCCCCTAGCGTGGCCCGCACCTTGACCTTTACCTCCGCGCTGCTGCTGCTCGCCCTGTCCTCCACCCCTGCCGCGCCGAGCGCGTCGGCCACGAAGCCCGGGGCCCCGGCCGAGAAGAAGTTCGAGTTCGAGAAGCACTACCTCGTCCTGCTCAAGCGCGCGCCCAACGCCCCCAAGATGGAGCCGGCCGCCCTCCAGAAGCTGCAGGAGGAGCACCTCGCGCACCTCACTCGCATGGGGGAGAGCGGAAAGAGGGTCCTCGCGGGCCCCTTCGACGAGCAGGACGACGTGGGCATGCGCGGCGCGTGCATCTACCGCACGGAAACGAAGCAGGAGGCGCGGCAGCTCGCCGAGCAGGACCCGATGGTGAAGGCGGGCCGGCTGCAGGTGGAGGTGCTCGCCTGGTACACCGAGAAGGGCTACCTCGCCTTCCCGAAGGCGCCGCCCGCGGACGCGCCGAAGCCCACGGGGAAGTAGCGTCCGGGCTGTGAGCCGGTGCGGTGTGGAAACCCCGCCGCCCTCTTCATGCACCCGCCATCCCACGACGAGCCAGGGCCGCGGGGCCGTGGAGAATCGAGCGGCGCTGCACCCGCGAGGCTCAGCGCGTGCGGCCGCGGCCCGCGCTCAAGGGCTCGAATTCCGCCTCGTCTCGGTGCGGGAGCGACTCGCTCCGCCACGAGCGCTCCACGTCGAGCTCAAGTCCGCTGGGCTCGGGGGCCGCGTCCGGGTGCTCCGGCGAGGGGGCCAGATCCGGGCGGTCCGGTAGCGCAACCGCAGCGTGCCTGCGCGGCTCAGCCTCCCGCGTCGCGTGGACGCCGAGCGCGAGCAGCCAGTGACGCGTGAGACGCTCGTCGAGCGCGGCGGCTCCGAGCGCTTCGTAGGCCGGGCGCGCATCCGTGACGGGGCGGGAGGGCAGGCCCGCGAGCGCCGCGATGCGCAGCGCCGTCGGCGGATGGGTGAGGCCGCCCAACTCCAGCGGGTCTCCCTCGTTCTTCACCGCGAGCTGTCTGCGCGCCGCTGGCGGAAGCGCGGCAGCGAGCGCCGACGCGGCCTCGCACAGGCGCGGCGTCGGTTCTGCGTGCGCCCGCCGCAGCGCCTCATTCAGGGCGAGCTCGTACGCGGGCGCCCCGTCCCGCACCGCGCGCAGCGCAGCGATTGCATGGTTCGCGCCCACCACCTGGGCGGAGATGTGGTCTGCCTGGAACTCGCGCTCCCGCGACCACGGGTAGTACACGGCCGACAGCACTTCGAGTGCCACCCAGCTTCCCCAGCGCGCGGGGTTCCAGGCGCCGAAGCGCAGCTGGGCGTCGAGGACCATCCGCATGCAGTGGTGCACCCAGCGTCCGATGCGCGGGTGGCCCGCGCGCGCGTGCCCGAGTTCATGCGCGAGCGCCGCGGCGAGCTGATCCATCGACAGTTGCTGCAACAGCCCGAGTCCCACGTAGAGCACCCGCTCCGTGCGCTTGCCTGCTCGCACCACGGCGATGCCCAGGGTGGTGTCCGGGCTCAGCTCGAAGGCGTCCACGGGCGCGGTGCCCGTCGCCGTCGCCACCTGCTGTTGCAGCCGATGCAGCGCGAGGAACTGCGCGGGCTTCAGCCGCACCGAGAGGGCGGGCAGGGGACTGTCCGCGAGCTGCCGCTCCTCCTGCTCGCGCAGGGGCGAAAGCACGCAGCGGGCGAACACGCCCAGGTACTGCCACGAGGCGCCCATGCCCTTGAGCCCCGCGAGCATCGCGCGGGCCGCGAGCAAGGGCCGCATCGAGGCCAACGCCGCCGCCCCTATTCCGAACAGCGCGAGCGGCAGGAGCAGCGAGAGCGCCACCGAGGCGAGCGCGGTGAGCCCGAAGGTGAGGACGCCGAGCAGGGCGAGCAGTGGGAAGAGGAGGCGTCGCACGGGATGCACATTCGTAGCATCCGCTTCCCCCTTCCCGTCAAACCCGAGGCGGGATGGGGGCCCGGTAGCGTCGTCCCCAGAAGACGAAGAGCGACAGCGCGACGAGCAGGAAGTTGAACGGGGTATTCGCGGCCTCGCCACGCGAGACGTGGAAGACGATGGCGCTGAGCTGGAGCGCCGTGCAGCCCAGCGCGGCGAGGACGGTCAATGCCGGTTTGATCCGCGTGAGCGAGGGCAGGACGATGCCCAGCCCGCCGCAGAGATCGATCACCGCCGTCGCTTGCAGGAACGCTTCCGGAACCTGTCCTGCCCACGGGATCATCGCGGCAAGCTGTGAGACCGGGGTCAGGAGCTTCCAGAAGCCGGTCCCGACGAAGAGGAGTCCCAGCAGCGCCTGGACGACCCACAGGCTGACGGGAAGGGCTTTGGACGGCGTCGCGCTGCCGGCGATCGCAGGGGTCATGGTGTTCCTCTGGACTTGTTGGTTACCGTCGTGTGCCTGGTTACGAAAAGTGACCTTGGGTATCTCGCATACCGCGAGGACGCCGGGAAGGAGGCACATTGAAGTCACTAGGGAACGGGAAGATGACCAAACGCTTCGACGACGATTGTGTCGCGACGCGTGAGATCCTCAGCCTGGTCGGGGACAAGTGGAGCGTGATGGTCATCGTGAACCTCGGCGAAGGCACGCTGCGCTTCAGCGACCTCAAGCGAGCCATCGAAGGCATCTCGCAGCGCATGCTGACCCTCGCGCTGCGCGGCCTGGAGCGGGATGGGCTCGTGACGCGGACCGTCTACCCGACGAGTCCGCCGCGAGTGGACTACGACCTCACGCGGCTCGGACGAACGCTGCTGGAGCCGGTGTCCGCGCTCGCGTTCTGGGCGCAAAGCCACCGGCCGGAGATTGAACGCGCCCGCGAAGCCTTCCAACGCGCCGCCAAATCGAAGTGAACGTGCGTAGGAAGTGCGTGCCACTGACAAGCAGGCACATTCACCCCGCGACGGCTCGCCTCGTGGCGGGGCGCTTCGTGTGGCGCATGACGTAGTCGATGAGCCGTGGGTGCTTCTCAAGCAGCCTCAGCGTGTGCGCCAGGTGAAGGATCGACGCCAGGGTCAGGTCGGCGGCGGTGAAGGCGTTGCCCACGGCGAACTCCCTGCCTCCGAGCCGGGTGTCGATGACCGTGAGCACTTCGTCGAGCCGGGCGTGCTGCCTTGCCAGGTTCGTCTTCTGCTCCGTGGGCAGCTGCGCATCGCGGTGGTGCTCCAGCACCGCGGGCTCGAGCGTCACCTCTGCGAAGAGGACCCACTGGAGGTAGGGGCCGCGCTCGGGCGAGCCCGGGGGCGGCGCCAGGTGCTTCTCCGGAAAGCGGTCGGCCAGATGGAGGTAGATCGCCGACGACTCGAAGAGCGTCACGTCCCCGTCCACCAGGACAGGGACTTCTCCGAAGGGGTGCAGCGCCAGGTAGGCCGGTGTTTTGTTCTCCTGCTTCGACAGGTCGAGCTTCAGCAGCTCGTAGGGCACTTCGAGTTCCTCGAGCAGCCAGCGGTGACGGGTCGCCCGGGTCCTGGGGGCGAAGTAGAGCTTCATGTGAGCACTCCTGGAGATGGGTCAGGCTGCGGCAACCCTGCGATCCGCGAGGCCTCCAGACAATGGGGCCCCGCACGAACTCTTTGTCAGGGTAGCCTTGACGGTCATGATCTCACCCGCCGACATGGTCCTCTTCGCGAGGGTTGTCCGAGAAGGCAGCTTCACCCGCGCGGCACGACAGCTTGGCATCACCAAGCAGACCGTCAGCGAGCGGATCAGCAAGCTGGAGGAGCAGCTGGGGGTGCGACTCCTGGAGCGGACGACGCGGCGGCTGCGGGTCACGGGCGCGGGAGCGACCTACTACGACCGCTGTGCCGCCATCGCCGCGCAGATCGACGAGGCCAACAGCGAGGCGCAGCAGCAGGAGGCGGAGCCGGTCGGCCTGTTGCGGGTGTCCTCGCCGATGCTCTACGGACGCCGCTACCTGGCGCCCGTCGTCTCTGAGTTCCTGGGCCGCTACCCCAAGGCGAGGGTCGAGCTGGTGCTGGCGGATCGACGCATCAACCTCATCGAGGAGGGGCTGGACGTCGCGATCCACATCGGGACGCTCGACGACTCGTCGCTCGTGGCGCGCAAGCTCGGAGAAGGGCCCATGTACCTGGTGGCGAGCCCAGGGTTCCTGGCGCAGTACGGGACGCCGAGCGCCCGCGAGCTTCGGGACGCACGCTGCATTGGATTCAGTGCGTTCGAGACGTGGAGCGTCGAGGGCGTGAAGTCGCGAATCGATCCGGTGTTGACCGTGAATGACCTGGAGGTGGCGTGCGATGCGGCGATCGCCGGGGTCGGCATCGCATGTGTTCCGACGCTCCTCTGCCAGGACGCGGTCCGTGAGGGCCGGCTCAAGGTCCTCTTCGGCCCCAAGCCAGCGCTGTTGCGTTCCGTTCACGCCGTCTACCCGAGCCGGCTGAATCTTCCGACCAAGGTCCGGCTCTTCGTGGAGACACTGGCCACCCGGGTCGCGCCGATGTTGCCACTGCACGGAGCGGCGCGACGCAGGCGTTCGTGACGGGGGAATCACCCCGGCCTAGTGCGTGCCGCAGGCCAGACAGTCCGAGGAGCAACTGTCGTAGGTATTACCCGTGCCGCATGACTCGGTGAACTGACAGATGCCATCCCCGCACGTGTAGATGTCCTGGGGGCGCAGGTAGGTGGTGATGGGCACGTAGGACACGCCATTGACGACACAGCTCTTCCAGAAGGCGTTCGTCGCATCGCGGGTGCAGACGCTGGAGCATGGGCCCATGTGCACGATGGGAGGGCACTCCGTGTTCTCGCCCATCACCTTGGAGGACAACCCGCAGGCCCGAGCGGTGCTCTCCTTCTTCTTGAGGACGCGGTCGCTGCCAGCGAAGACCCCCTGGCCGGTGAACAGGTTGCCGAAGAAGCAGGCCTCTGGCTCTGTGTAGGCGGTGGTCTCGCTGGACGTCACGGAGAGGGCGGCTCCCGCCGAATCACGGCCCCGCACCGAGATGGAAACCGAAACGCCGAACTTGTTGACGTGCGCGGCGAGGCAGGCGGAGAGCCGCTGCTGCTCCGCCACGGTGGCGGGGCTTCCATTGGCCCAGTCCGTGGCCAGGCCCAGCCGGCCCGCCCAGGAATGGCTGGCGCCCGTGACGGGATTGGTCCAGGTGCGCGTCTGGCCGGAGGGCAGGGCGCAGGCAACGACATACTTCATCACCATGTCGGAGTATGCGACGGACTCATTGCCATTGAACCAGTTCACGAACGAAATGGCGGCCAGCCCATTCGTGGAGAGCCCATTCGTGGACAGGCCGTTTGTCGACAGTCCATTCGTGGACAGGCCGTTCGTGGACAACCCATTCGTGGACAGTCCGTTGGTCGCGAGGGTTTCCTGGGCGATCCAGCCTGGCTCCAGGGGAGGCGACTCGTCCGGCACGTCTCCGACGCAGCCTCCCGCACCCAGAAGCAGTCCCAGGCACACGCCAGCAACGACCCATTGCATGCACGACGTCTGTGCTTTCATTGAAGCCCCCCCACATGACATCCAGTGGTCCAGGCCCGCGGCAGCCGCGGGCCTGGATTCACTGAAGCCTAGCGAGCACCGCTCCTGAAAACTTCCACCCTCACGTGAGGGGTTGAACTGACCTGACCCCGTGAGTCCCGCAAGTCGGGCTCTCCTTTCAATCCATTCCTGCCCTGGAAGTAGGGTCATTCGCGATGGGCCTTGAAGCTGCGCTTGAAGAGGGGCTGCTGCTGGGACACCGTCGCTGAACGGGCACCGACGCTCGGGGCGCCATGGGCCTTCGGAGCGCGCCAGCGGTGGCCCGCAAGGACGCTCTCCATGAAGACGACGCTCCTCCCACAGCTCCAGGTGTTCCTCGTGGTGGCGCGCCTGAAGAGCTTCAGCGCTGCGGCGCGCGAGCTCGGCGTCTCTCCGGCGGCGGTGAGCCAGTCGGTGCGCCAGCTCGAGAAGCAACTGCGCGTCGTGCTCTTCGCCCGCACCACGCGCAGCATGTCGCTCACGGATGCAGGGCGGCGGCTGTTGGAGGGCGCGGGGCCGGGCCTCGACCAGGCGCTCGCGAGCCTCACGGAGGTGGCGGCGCAGCCGGGCGAGGCGGTGGGGCGACTGAGGCTGACGGTGCCGGAAGTCGCGGTGCCCTTCGTCATCACCCCGGTCCTGCCTGCCTTCCGCGCACGCCACCCACGGGTGGAGGTGGAGGTCATCGCCGAGAACCGACTCGTGGACATCGTGGCGGAGGGCTACGACGCGGGCGTGCGCCTGCACGAGGCCCTTGAGCGCGACATGGTGCAGGTGCGCCTGACCGGCGGTTTCCGCTTCGTCGTGGTGGGCGCCCCCTCCTATTTCAAGCGACACGGCACGCCCCTGCGTCCCGAGGACCTGCTGCGCCACGAGTGCTTCACCATCCGCATGCCTTCGAGCGGCGGGCTCTACGCCTGGGAGCTGGAGCGCGGGCGCAGGAACTGGCGGGTGCCGGTGCGAGGCAGCGTGCTCACCAACGACCGCGAGCTGACGCTGGCCATGGTGGAACAGGGCCTGGGGCTGGCGTATGCCTTCGAGCCGGCGGTGAAGGAGCGGTTGCGCACGGGGCGACTCGTGCGTGTGCTCGAGGAGTACGCGCCCACGGTGCCCGGTTTCTTCCTCTACTTCCCCAGCAGGGCACAGCGCTCGGGGCCGCTGAGCCTCTTCATCGAGGTGGCCCGGGAGCTTGCCGTGAAGACGGTGTGAGGCCAGCCCGCTGGCGCGCCTCCGCCGCTCAGGTCCAGCGCAGCTCGACCCGGGTGCCCCGCGGGTGCAGCGGGGTGAAGGTCACGCTCCAGCCCAGTCTCTGGGCCAGCCGCTGCACGAGCGACAGGCCCACACCGAAGCCCGCGTGCTCGGGCGCCACGTTCCCCAGGCCCTCGCCGCTGTCGCTGATGCTCCAGAGGCCGGGCGCCACATGCACCCGCACGCTGCCCGTGCGCGTGTAGCCGAAGGCGTTCTTCACCAGATTGCCGAGCAGCACGCGCGCTACCTCGGCGCTCACCGGTGCCTCCACGGGCCCCTCCGCCTCCACCACCACCGAGACGGTGGACTGTCGCAACCCGTCGTAGAGCGCCACCACCTCGTGCGACACCGCCTTCAGCTCGCAGCGCTCGCCTGGATGTGGCGTGCGCGCGAGCCAGAGGATGCCTTCGGTGAGCAACCCCATCTGCAGCACCGCGCTGCGCAGGCGGGCGAAGGCCGCGACGTCCCGGGGCGGTGCGCGCTCGAGCAGCTCCACGGCTCCCTGCGCGACGGCGAGCGGCGTGCGCAGCTCATGGCTCACGTCGCGGTTGAACTGTCGCTCGCGCTCCAGAAGGCGCTGGATGCGCGCGTCACGCTCGCGCAGCGCGTCCCGGAGCGTGCCCAGCTCCCGCACCGCGCCAGGGTCCTCCTCGGCCTCGGGTGCGTCCTCCCCGAGCGCCGCGACAAGCTGCTCGAGGGGCCGGCTCACGCGGCGGGCCACGACCACGGCGATGCCCGAGGCCGCGAGCAGCGACAGCGCCGCGCTCACCAACAGCAGCCAGGCGTTGCGACCCAGCTGGCCCGTGGTGCTGGTGAAGGTGTCCACCCGGAAGGCGACGTAGAGCGGCTCGCCCCCGTGTGCATCCGGACGCACGGCGACGTGGAAGTGGCCCGCCCCGTCCGTGGCCACCTCGTACTCGCCGCGCGACAGGGAAGGGGGCAGTTTGCGCGCGAGCGCGGGCGGCAGGGCCGCATGCCCCCGGTGCACGCTCATCCCCACGGGCAGCCCGGGCGGCGCGGCGCGGCCGCCCGACTGTCGCTCGGCCTCCACCGCGACGAGCCGGTTGAAGATCGTGTCCTCCAGGTCGTAGCTGAAGAGGGTGAAGAAGCCGCCCATCAGCAGCAGTGCGAGCGCCGAGGACAGCAGCAACGCGCGGCGCAGGAGGACTCGCAGGGGCCTAGCCATGCGGCGGCCCGTCCAGCGCGTAGCCTTCGTGGCGCCGGGTGACGATGAGCTGTTCGAGCCCCAGCGCGCCCAGCGTGCGGCGCAGGCCATAGACGTGGGTGCGCAGGGTGCTGCCTTCCGGCGCTTCGTCGCCCCACAGTCGGTGGGCGAGGGTGGCGGCGGGCACCGCCGAGGGTGCCGCTTCCATCAACAGCCGCAGCAGCAGCGCCTCGGTGCGGTTGAGTCGCACGCGCTGCTCCCCACGCCGGGCCCATCCGCCCTCGGGCTCCAACTCCAGCTCTCCGAAGAGGAGGCGCCGTCCGCTGGGCGGCACCGGGCGGCGTCCCAGCGCCTCCAGCCGCCAGCGCAGCTCGCGCAGGGAGAAGGGCTTCACCAGGTAGTCGTCCGCGCCCGCGGAGAAGCCTTCCTCCTTGTCGTCCAGCGAGTCGCGCGCGGTGAGCATCAACACGGGCACCAACCGTGGCGCGAGCTGGCGCAGGGCGCGGCACACCTCCAGCCCGTCCATGCCGGGCAGCGCCAGGTCCAGCACGATGGCGTCGTAGGTATTCGCCAGCGCGAGCGAGAGGCCCTCCGGCCCCGTGGAGGCGAAGTCGAGCGTGAAGTCCGGCGCAAGGAAGCTGGCCAGGTTGGCCTGCAGGTCCTGATTGTCCTCGACGACGAGCACCCGCATGGAACGCCTCTTCCTGGTGCGCGCATCCTGCGCGAGGCCCGGTCAATTCTAGGTCAACTCGCGCCCGACCTGGGGCTGACGCCGCCCGGGGCAGGGTGGGGCCTCCCTGTCATCGGAGCCCTCCCATGAAGCCCTCCCTGCACCTCGTCCTCGCCTGGCTGTTCTGCTCCCCGGTCGCCCTCGCTGCGCCGCCCGCCCCCGACGTGACCGGTGCCGTCGCGCTCACGCTGCCCGCTTCGGACGGTGCGAACATTCCCGTGCGGGTCCTCGAACCCCACGTGAAGACCCGGGCCGCCCATCCTCCCGTGGCCCTGCTTGTCCACGGCCTCACCCGCCACAAGGAGGACTGGCTCGCGGATGCCCCGCCCACCCACGGCGGCGCCTTCACCGAGGCGCTGCGTGCGGCGGGCTATCGCGTGTACCTCCTGGACGCCCGCCATCATGGGGAGCGCAAGCTGCCCGGAGAGAAGCCGAGCCTCCTGGTGAAGCGGCTGCACGCAGGGGAGTCCGGGCCCTACGTGTCGATGGTCTCCGGCACGGCCGCGGATGCGCAGGTCGTCCTCGCGCACGCGCTCGAAGGGGGCCGGCCCGCGCGCGTGCTGGTGGCCGGCTACAGCATGGGCGCGCAGGTGGCGCTGATGCTGGCGGCCCGCGAGCCGCGCATCACCCACCTGGTGACGATGGTGCCTCCGGACATCGAGCCCACGCTCGGAGAGGTCGCGCCCCTCAACGTGGTGGGCCGGGTGCGGCAGCGCTGGCTGCTGCTCAGCGCGAACCAGGATGAGCTCGCGCCGGTGGCCCGGAGCGCCGCGCTCTTCTCCGCCGCGCCCTCCAAGCACAAGGTGCACCGCACCTTCGAGAGTGGCCACGCCCTGCCGCGCGACTATCTGCAGGAGGTGCAGCGCTGGCTCGCCGCCGAGCGCTGAGCTGCTCAGGGCTTCCCTTCCTGGCTTCAGCCTTCGCCGCAACGGCCCTGGCGCCCCTGGCGTCGCCAGACCTGGAGCGTGGCCAGGAGCCCGAACGCCGTGAGCCCTCCGCCTGCCTGCGAGCATCCCTCGGGCTGGGGTTTCTCGGGCTCGGGCTTGGGCTCTTCTTTCGGGCACGTCAGCTCGAAGGCGACCTCCAGGGAGGGGAGCGGCGTGCCGGACTGTTCGAGCACCGGACGCAGCATGGCCACGTGCCTTCCGGGGGAAAGCCCCTGGTCCGAAGGGGGAGGCTGCTCCGGCAGGACCTCGCAGACCGCGTAGAGGGTCAGCAGATCATGCGGGGCCTTGGTGCGGTCCTGGATCCTGACGGTGCCCGCTGAATCCACCGAACCGTGCGGCGCCGTGGCCCACGTCCGCCCATCCACCACCAGCGTCCAGTGCACCCACGGCAGGAAGGGCACCAGCTCCGGCGTGGGCGTGAAGCCCAGCGTCACCGTGCTGCCCTCCACGCCCACGGAACAGGACCCGCCGCCCCAGACCTGGAAGGAGCCGTGTTGCTCCGGCCCGGCGAGCAAGGACCCTGACGTCGCCGGAGGCGTGACCGCCGGGCCCGCCGTGAACGTCGTCGCCACGGTGTCCCATTCCTCTGACTGGCCCTGGCACGGGCTGTTGCCCTCCAGGCGATAGCCGGTTCCCGGCACGAGCGGGGCGGCCGGAACGAGGATGCCGCTTCCGTGGGGGCCCGTCAGGAGGCTCGCCTCCACGTCGGCGCCTTGCTCCGTGCGCAGGCGCAGGCTTCCGGCATCGAATGTGTTCAGGAGCGGTGGCACCACCACCAACGCCGGCACGTTCGCGGGCACGACCGCGTCCGGGGGCAGCGGGAAGCGGATCATCCGCGGGTCGCACGCGATGCTGGTGCAGGCCTCCGCGGAAGGGGGCAGCGCGACCCCCCATCCGAGCAACAACGTCGCTGCGCCCAGGGCCTTCCATCCATGTGTCGTCATGGCCTTGAGACACGCGAGCTTGGCGCGTTGGGACATGTCGCCACCGGAGGCTTCGCTCAGGCGCGGTCCTTCGCCGTCCGGCGGCGCCAGAGCTGGAGTGTGGCCAGGAGGCCGAACGCCGTGAGACCTCCGCCCGCCTGCGAGCAACCTTCGCTCCGGGGGGCCTCGGGCTCGGGTTTGGGTTCAGGGTCGGACGCGTCCTGTGGGCACGTCAGGTCGAAGGAGGCCTCCAGGACCGGCAGCGCGGTCCCCGACTGTTCGAGCACCGGGTGCAGGGTGGCCACGTGCCGCCCGGGGACAAGGCCCGTGCCGGTGGAATCCTGCGGGGACCGCGGGTCGTCGCAGATGGAATAGACGGTCAGCAGGTCCCGCATCGTCCTGAACCCATCCGAAGGGGTGACGCCGCCGCTGGAGTCCACCGCGCCATGCCATGCCGTGGCCCACGTCTGTCCATCCACCTTCAACGTCCAGTGCACCCACGGCAGGAAGGGCACCAGCTCGGGGGCGGGCGTGAAGCCCAGCGTCACCGTGCTGCCCTCCACGCTCTGCCAGCAGGATGCGCCGCCACTGACCCGGAAGGCCCCGTGCTGTTCGGGGGCTGCTTGCAGCGTCCCGGTTACCGTGGGCAGCGCGACCTGCGGCCCCGCGGTGAAGGCCGCCGCCGCGCCGCCCGGCTCATGGGGGCTGGAACCGCAGGAAGGGGTGCCCTCGAGGTGGTAGCGCGTCCCGGGGATGAGCGGGGCGGCCGGAACGAGGACGCCACTGCCCCGCGGGCCCCTGAGGACGCGCGCCTCCACGTCCACGCCTTCCTCCGTGCGCAGGCGCAGGCTCTGCTCATCCACGAAGTTGATGGGAGGGGGCAGCACCACCAGGGCGGGCACGTTCGCGGGGACGACCGCGTCCGGGGGCAGGGGCACGATGCTGTTGCTCGCGATGCACAGCGGGGGGCTGCAGGCCTCCGCCGAAGGGGGCCGTGCCATGCCCCAGGCCCCAAGGAACACTCCTACGCTCAGCGCGGTCCATCCAGGTGTCTTCATGGCCCTTGAGACACGCGGACCCGGCGCGCTGGGACATGGCCTCCGCCTGGGCAGCCCGGGAAGGCGACCTCGACGGAGCCGACCTTGCACCGCTGAGCAGGCCCGTACCCCGTCCGGAGGGGAGGTGCCTCGCCGGAGCGGGCTCGGGTAGGGTTGGCGAACCTATGCGTTCGCTCCCGGGGCTCGTGCTCCTCCTGTCCTCGCTCGTCTCCTGCGCTCCTCCCTCCACGGACGGCGCGTCCCCCAGCGGCACGGAGCCCTCGCGCTCCCGGTCGGCGCTGTCCTCGGGCGCCAGCGCTCCGGTCCTGCTCGGGGACTTCCGCACGGGCGTGGTGGAGAACGCGACGTACATCGTGCCAGACCTCATGGGCGTGGCGGGCGGGAAGGTCATCTTCGCGGACACCGACGGCAATGGCTATGAGCCCTGGGTGACGGACGGCACCCCGGAGGGAACGCGGCCCCTGGGAGACTTGAACCCGGGCCCCCAGGGAAGCCTCAGCGTGCGGGCGGAGACGCCCTTCGGTTCGCGCCTGCTGATGCCTCTCCATGACGCCGTGCACGGCACCGAGTGGTGGGTGACGGACGGCACCCCGGAGGGCACGCGCCTCATCAAGGACAGCGTGGAGGGCGGCGGGGGCGTCACCGGAACGTCGGTGGTGATGAACGGCGTCTTCTACTTCATCGCCGACAACGGCAGGACGGCCTGGGAGCTGTGGCGTTCGGACGCGACGAGCGAGGGCACCTGGCGGCTGGGGGTGAGCCCGTTCGGCCAGTACAACTACCACGAGGTCAAGGCGATGGTGGCGGTGGGGGACGTCCTCTACTTCGGGTCGAGCAACAAGCTCTACCGCTCCGACGGCACGGTCGAGGGCACCCGTCTGCTCTCCACGTTCGACGACAGTGCTCACACGGTGGAGACGCGCGTCTTCACCCGCGCGGGTCGGCTGTTCTTCGACGTGGGCTACAGCGGCTCCTGGACGCTCTGGACCAGCGACGGCACGTCCGAGGGCACCCGCCGCGTCAGCGGCGCCTCCGGGCCCATCATCGCGGAGGACGGCGACCGGCTCTTCTTCGAGCGCGTCAGCGGCTCCACGGCGCCCTATTCCCATTCCCTGTCCCTCATGCAAGAGGACCCGACGTCCACGCGGCTGCTCAAGACCGTGTCGTCGAGCCTCTCCTATGCCGGCGCGACGTCGTTCGGGAAGGTCGGCTCGCAGCTCATCTTCGCGTGGGCCACCACCGCGGAGGGTTCGGAGCTGTGGCGCACGGACGGCACGCCCGCGGGAACGGTCCTGGTGAAGGACCTGGTGCCCGGCGCCGAGTCCTCGGGACCGACGCGGGGCCTCCTGCTGGGGGACCGCGTCTACTTCCTCTCGAACACGGTCACGGGCTCCGCGCTGTGGCGGACGGACGGGACGGCGGAGGGCACGGTGGAGGTGATGGCCTTCGCCGCGAAGCTGCCCACGCCGGTGGACCTGCGCAGGGTGGGCACGGCGCTCGTCTTCACCGCGAATGACGGCGTGACGGGCTCAGAACCCTGGACCAGCGATGGCACCGCGGAAGGCACGTTGCGGCTCGGGGACCTGAACCCCGGCGCGCCGGGCTCCTCCCCGGACGAGTTCGCGGTGAGCGGAGACCGGTTGCACTTCCTGGCCACGGTGGAGGGCCACAAGGAGGTCTGGGCCACGGATGGGACGGTCGCGGGGACGCGGCGGGTGAAGGCGTTGGATCCAGCGATGCACCTGCTGTGGTCCCCCGACACGCTCGGCCGTGCGTTCTTCGGTGCCGAGGAGGACGGCCGGATGAAGGCCTGGCTCAGCGACGGCACCGTCACCGACCCGCCGCCCGTCCGGGTGATGGCGGCGTCCAATGGCAGCTCGAACCCCAAGGACTTCGTCTCCTCGGGCGCGACGGCGTACTTCGTCCCGGTGCGGAAGGGCGGGTTGATGGACCCCATCGTCCAGACGGACGGCACCCCGGAGGGCACCCGGGACGCCATCGCGCTGTTCCGCGGGGAGAACACGGGGTATCCCAACCAGCTCACCCTCCTGGACGGGGGCAGGCTCGCGTTCCAGTCCGCCTACTCCAGTCTCTACGTGGGCAACCCCGGAGCGGGCACGGCCGTGAGTTCGAACGGCGCGGGGTCCCTGATGGACTTCAATCCGGTGGGGACGAAGCTGGTGGGCCTGTGGTGGCAGAGCCCGTACTTCCAGCTGTGGACGCATACGGAGAGCAGCACGACCACGACGCGGCTGCTGTCGTTGTCCAGCACGTTCAGCACCTCGCCAAGGTTGTTCCCGGTGGGGGACGTGCTGGTGTTCGCGTACTACAACGCCCCCGCGTATCGCTGGGACCTGATGCGGACGAACGGCACCGCCTCGGGCACCACCCGGGTCACGCAGATGCCGGCGCAGCCGCAGTCCTTCACCAGCGCGGGCGGCCTCGCCTGGTACGTGGCGCAGGGCGCGCTGTGGCGCAGCGACGCCACGCTGGCGGGCACGCTGGCGCTGACGGCGACGCAGGGACTCGCGCCCGAGGAACTGAAGGCGACGGGCGGGTTGCTCTTCTTCACCGCGACGGAGGCGGGCGTGGGGCGTGAGCCCTGGGTGTCGGACGGGACAGTGGCGGGAACGCACCGCATCGCCGACTTCCAGCCGGGGGAGGGCGCAAGCCGGCTGCTCGCGGCGACGCTGCACCACGGCACGCCGTACCTGCTGCTGCAGAACGCCCAGGGCCGCTTCCTGGTGCGGACCGACGGAACCCCGGCGGGCACGGTGAAGGTGGCCGAAGCGTCGGGTGCGACGTGGCTCGTCTCGCGGGGCGGCGCGCTGTTGTTCGACGCGGCGGAGCCCGCCACGGGCCTGGAGCCGCGCTTCTACCTGCCGGGGGCGAGCGGCTCCACGCTGCTGGGGGACGTGACCCCGGGGCCGCTCGGCTCGGCGCCCGGAGTGCCCGTGTTCGCGGGCTCCCGGATGGTGTTCGCCGCGACGGCGGTGGAGGAGGGCCGCGAGCCGTTCGCCATCGAGCTGGACGCGACGCCGCCCACGGTGACGTCCGAAGTGGAGGGGACGCTGGGGGGCGGAGGCTTCTACCGGAGCGACGTCTCGGTCCGCTTCCAGGCCGGGGACACGGAGTCCGGCACCGCGTTCTCCACCGTGGGCTGTGAGCCGCTGACGGTGACGAGCGACACGCCGGGACAGAGCGTCACCTGCACCGCGTACTCCCTCGGGGGCGCCACGGGCCGCACGGTGACCGTGCGGCGGGACACGACACCGCCCACGGTGCGCTGCCCGGCGGACCTCGTCGTCACCTGGGGCGCGGCGCCGACCTACGACGTGAAGGCGACGGATGTCATCGACGCCGCGCCCGTCCTCCGCGTCACGCCCGCCACGGTGCTCCCGGTGGGCCAGCACACCGTCCAGGCCGAGGCGACGGACGTGGCCGGCAACCGCGCCTCGTGCCAGTTCCAGGTGACCGTGCTCCCGCCGGAGGTCGTGGATGCCGGCACGGATGGCGGCACCGACACCGACGCAGGGACCTCCGTGGACGCGGGGACCTCCGTGGACGCGGGGACCTCCGTGGACGCGGGGACCTCCGTGGACGCGGGGACCTCCGTGGACGCGGGCACGGGCGTGGATGCCGGTCCGGGGACGGATGCCGGCACGGATGGGGGCGCGAAGCCGGAGGACTCCGGCTGTGGCTGCTCGGGCTCGGGCGCGATGGCGGGCACGCCGTTGCTCCTGCTGACCCTCGTGTGGATGTCCCGACGGCGTGCGCGCCCGCTCGGGTCCGTGTAGCGCCGGACCGGAGTACGGGGCCGCCCATCTGCCACGTCCATGCCCCCAGAGGCACGGACGTGCGACCCGCGGAGGAAACCGGCGCGCAATGGCTGACAGCACTCCGGGGCCTGGGGGGCGGATGGCCGAGGGAAGGGGAGGTGCCAGCTTCCCGTCTTCCGACATTCTCCCACCCATGGGATGAGTTCATGCTGTCATTGCGACGCTGGCTGCCTCACCTCGCGGTCTTCCTCCAGCTCTGTCTGGGATGGGGGCCACCGGCCGTGGCCCATCCCCAGGCCCCCCTCGCCCTCCCGGGAGGCTTCTCCTCCGAGCTCGTGGTCGCCGGCCTGCAGTACCCGACGACGTTCGCGCCCCTTCCCGATGGGCGCCTGCTCATCGCCGAGAAGGAAGGGGTGGTCCGGCTCTTCAAGGACGGCTTCCTCCAGCCCGTGCCCTTCATCGACATCCGTGGGCGGGTGAACTCGCACCATGATCGCGGGCTGCTGGGGCTGGAGGTGGATCCGGCCTTCGCCACCAATGGCTTCATCTACCTGCTCTACACCTACGACGACGATGACACGGATGACTCCGGGCCGAAGACGGCGCGGCTGGCGCGCTACACCGCCGTGGGGGACAGGGCTTCGCCCGCGAGCGAACTCGTGCTGCTCGGCACCTCGGTGGGCGACTCCTGCAATGATCTTCCCGAGGGAGCTGACTGCATTCCCGCGGACAGTCCTTCGCACTCCGTGGGCTCCCTCCGGTTCGCGCCGGACGGCACCCTCTTCGTGACGTCGGGAGATGGCGCCCGCTTCGACGCGGTCGACGACAACGCCCTGCGGGCGCAGCGCCTGGACTCCCTCGCGGGCAAGGTCCTGCGCATCACCCGCACCGGCGAGGGCGTGGCCTCGAACCCGTTCTGGAACGGGGATGCCGGGGCCAACCGCTCCAAGGTGTGGGCGCTGGGGCTGCGCAATCCCTATCGCTTCAGCCTGCGCCCGGGCACCGCCACGCCCTACCTGGGCGACGTCGGCTGGGCCACCTACGAGGAGATCAACGTCGCGCTCCCGGGGGCGAACCTGGGCTGGCCCTGCTACGAGGGGAACTTCCGCCAGAGCGGCTACGAACCCAAGCCCCTCTGCCAGGCGCTCTACGCACGAGGGCCCGGCGCGGTGCGAGCTCCGCTGTACGTCTGGGACCACGGCGTCGGCCAGACGGCCACGGGCGGCGCCTTCTACACGGGCCCCGCGTACCCGGAGACGTGGCGGGGCGCCTACTTCTTCGGCGACTACAGCCAGCAGTGGATCCGCTCCCTGCGGGTGGATGCGAATGATCAGCTCGTGCCCGACAGCGTGACGCTGTTCGCGACCGGGGTGGGCGGGCTGGTCGAACTCGGCATCGGGCCGGACTCCAACCTCTTCTTCGTGGACATCCTCGCGGGCGAGCTGCGCCGCATCCGCTACACGGTGGGGAACACGCCGCCCGTCGCGGTGGCCTCGGCGACGCCGCGCGAGGGGCCGCCTGCCCTGCTCGTGCGCTTCTCCAGCGCGGGCTCCAGCGACGCGGACAATGACACGCTCCAGTACCAGTGGGACTTCGGGGACGGCTCCCCCGTGTCGGCGCTGCCCGCCCCGGAGCACACGTATGTCGCGGCCGGCGCCTACGTGGCCCGGCTGACCGTCAGCGATGGACGTGGGGGCAGCCATTCCGCCACCGTGAGCATCTCCGTGGGCAACCTGGCGCCCGTCGCGGTCATCCACTCGCCCTCGGAGACGTTCCGTTTCAAGGTCGGCGACGTGGTGGCCTACTCGGGCTCGGCGAGCGACGCCGAGGAGGGCCCCATTCCCGACGACCGGTTGGCGTGGACCGTCACCCTGCGCCACTGCTCGGCGGGGACCTGTCATTCCCATCCGTACGCCACGAGCACGGGAGCGGCCGGGTCGTTCACCATCCCGGACCACGGAGACGAGGTGCACTTCGAGCTCACGCTGACCGCGACCGACCTGGCGGGGCTGACAGGCAGCCGGACCCTCACGGTGCAACCGCAGCTCGTGCAGGTGACGCTCCAGACGTCACCGCCGGGGCTGGAGCTGGTGTTCGACGGCACGAGCGCTCCGGCGCCCCGGGTCCGCCAGGTCATCGTCGGCTCCACGCACACCCTCATCGCGCCGTCGCCGCAAGGCGTCTTCGAGTTCCGCGAGTGGTCGGACGGCGGGGCCGCGGAGCACATCATCCAGGCAGGGCCGAGCGACGCCAGCTACACGGCCTTCTTCGAAACCGTCGCCCCCGCGGAGTGCCCGCTCGGACAGTATCGGGCGGAGTACTTCGGCAACCGGGACCTGGCGGACGCCCCCGCGCGGGTGCGCTGCGAGCGGGCGCCGCTCGCGCGTTCCTGGGGCACGGGCAGCCCCGTGCCGGAGGTCGGGCCCGACGACTTCTCCGTGCGCTGGACGGGACGGTTCTACTTCGTGTCAGGCCTGTACTTCTTCCTCGCCCAGGCGGATGACGGCATCCGCGTGTTCGTGGACGGCGTCCGCATCATCAACGGGTGGAGGGACCAGGCGACCACGAGCTTCCTCGTGGGGCGGCGGATGCGCGCCGGCGAGCACACGGTGGTCATCGAGTACTACGAGCACGGGGGCGAAGCCGTGGCCGGGCTCCGCTGGTCTCGCTGAGCCCGGCGGAGGGATGGCCGGCTAGCGCCCACAGCGGCTGATCTTGGAGACGGTCATCGTCAGGGCATTGGCGAAGCCGTGGGCGTAACAGCTCTCGTGCCAGGACTGGGCGATCAGCGGATCATTGATCTGGGTGGGCACGCGGGTCATCTGGAAGAACGAGCGGGACTCGCTGCCATGCAGCTGGGGACCATCGCGATCCTCGTAGTTGCGGGCGTAGTTCTCGAAGGTGATGCGGTCCGCTCCGCTCTCCGCGACCACTCCGCCCCAGTGGTACTCCCACACCGGCTCGCAGTAGACGGGCGGAGGAACGGGCCCCGGCGGGCGGGGCGCCACCTCGTCCCGCATCCGCATCCAGTTGCGGTGCTGGGCATCCTGATAGCGCTCCATGCCGCCCACCGAGTACGTCTGGAACGCATCGCCCACCCGTGGGTCGGCATAGGCATTGAGGCCCAGACGGAAGAGGAGCTGCTCGTAACGGGTGCCGAGCGTGGCGCTGTTGAGGGTGACAGCGTTGAGCGTCATGGCTGCATTGGCACGGACCCGGTTCACCAGCCGGCCATAGTTGCGGCCGATGGGGCCGCAGTAGCCCAAGAGCGCCGCCATCTGGGCATTGGGGGTATTGGCACCCGCCAGGGCGTTCTGCAATCCCACCTGGTAGTCGTTGACCGCGCGTTGCCGGGCCGCGGCGGCGTTGGGTCCCTCTCCCTGTCCATGGAAGAGGAACGTGGTGATGAGGGCCGCCAGCCGGAAGGGAATGTCGCCATGGGCCGCGTAGGCAGGGGCCCAGCCTCCGAGCTGCCAGCGCGGCAGATTGAGGAAGAGCTGATTGCCGGACTGCTTGAACCTCGCGGTGCGGTGCGAGTCCTGCTGCTCCCCCATGACCTTGCCGGAGATCTCGTTGCAGTTCTGCGAGACGGCGGGCTCGAGCTGCCCGTTCTCGGACATCGCCACCTGGAACAGTCGCTTGGGTCCCGGGCCGTTCAGGAAGGGCAGGCAGCCCGGCTGCGCGGGGGGGCCGATTTCGAGGTAGCGCGGCCCGGGGACCTTGGCGATGCGATAGCTGGAGCCCACGGACTTCAACGCGCGATTGCACCGACCGATGGCGCTGTCCGTGGCGAAGAAATACTTGGCCTGCTCGTGGTGGGGATCGGTGTCCTCGATGGCGAGTTCGTTGTCATCCGAGAACCGGAGCGCGACCTGGTTGTGCGCCCGCACCATGACGTTCGCCGACCCCGCGTCGATGAGGAAGCTGTCCGCGTGCGTCTTCGGGTGGGGGTGGGGCCGCAGTCCGTCCCGCTGCGTCTCGAAGGTGGCGTTGTGGAGATTGACGTCCTGGGCGACGAACTGGGCGTTGGGGATGACGTGGTACGCCTGAAGCGCGGGGGTGGGTGAAGCCCACCGGCCCCCGCCCGTCCCCGGAGCCGTGAGGTGCGCACGCTCACCTGAGAGGGCCCGTGCCGCCAGGGCCTCGGCCTCTGCCTCCAGGGCCCCGTCCACGAGCAGCCCGGTCCCGCCGTGCCCATGAGGTGCGCGCCCCGCGCGCTGTTGCAGCACATGCACCAACTCGTGCGCGAGGATCCGGGTCCCGCGAGCCGAGTCGAGCTCCAGTGCTCCCGGCGCGAAGAGGATCTGCTCTCCCCAGCACAGGGCCTCGGCCCCCAGCCTCGCGACCAGGGGATGCTCGTGCAGGCGCACACCGCTCAGCTCGGCCCCGAAGGCGCGCTCGAACCGGACACGCAGCCGGCTCGGGAGTGCCCAGCCCCGAGCGCAGGCCTGCTCCAGGAGCGCGGGTGAGAACCAACGGTGCCGAGTGTCCAATATCCGTGCTCCCAGGGGGGCGGGTCATGTCCCGTGAAGGACATATTCTACACCCGGGGCTCCCGGCTCACGCGAGCGCCTGAAGGCAGGCTGCCCACGGGCCCAAGCCCTCTGCCACGCCCCTGAGGAGAGCGCGGCCTGAGCAGGCGTGAGATCCGGACTGGCGCAGCGATTCACATCGAATCCAGGGGTTCCTTGCTTGACGGCGGATGAAGCGGTCCGCTACTCAGGCCCGCTTTCCCGTGGCTCTTCGGCTGCGTCATTCCAGAGGGAAACACCATGAAGAAGCAGACACTCATCGCGGGGTTGGCGGTTGCGACGTTGGGGCTTGGCACCGCGGCCTGGGCCGGTGTGAAGCTCACCGTGCCCGTGGCCATCGACCTCTCGAACCGGTACGCGATCGGCAGCCTCGGCGCTGCCCGTGCGTCGGCCGACACCAAGCAGTACATCGGCGTCTCGACGACGATTTATGCGGGCGGCGAGGCCGCATCCGTCTTCGCGCAGGACTCTTCCGGCACCTACGTCAGCTGCTACTCCTACCGGCCCAGCTTCGTCGCGGCGGCGCGCGCGCTGGCCAGTGACTCGTACATCCACTTCGCGTGGGATGCGCTCGGCGAATGCACGGAGCTCTCCGTCTACACCGTGTCGTATTACGACCCGAAGACGCCGTGACCCCTTCGCGGGCCCGCCCGCCGGCCGTCCTCTCCCAGGCCGGCCCACGGCGGGCCCTTCGTTCCGGGGTGGAAACGCGCCCATGAGCACCTCCCGCCTGTGGCCCTTCGTGGGCGTCGCCATTCTCTCCGGAGCCGCCGGCTTCGGCACCGCTGCCTGGCTCGGGCCCGCGGAGGGGCGCGCCGTGCGGTCCGACGCACTGGAGCGGCAGGAGGCCCGGCTTGAGGAGGCCCTGCGAAAGCTAGAGGCCTGCAAGCCTCCCGCGGAGGCGCTTCCCATGCGCGCGACGGTGGCCGTGGACACCTCCGGGCTGCGCGAGGAGATCCGTCAGATCCTCAAGGAGGAGCTGCGCGCCGCCACCTCCGCGCCAACGCCCTCCGCGCCGGAGCCTCGGTCCCCCGAGCCGACCCCGCGGAGCGTGGCCGATTTCAACCAGGGGCGAGGGCTGGTGGAGAACGCGGTGGCCACCGGGCGATGGAGCGAGGCGCAGCGCCAGGAGCTGCGCACGCTGTTGCCCCAGCTCACCCCGGAGCAGCGGCAGGAGCTCATCCGCACGCTCGTCGTCAGCATCAACAGCGGCAAGGTGAAGGTCGAACTGGTCGGCGCCCCTTTCTGAGCCAGGAGTTGCACGTCGTCGATGCAGTCAGGGTTGGGAGCGGGGTGGGGGGCGTCTACTGAACAGCCGGGAGAAGCACGAAGAAACTCAACACCTGGCACGGTGACGGACCTGGAGCAGGGCCCCCCAAAGTGCTCGGCCTGCCGAGTCCAAGAAATCCCATGCGCGTATTTTCCCTCCCGCCTGTGTCGGGGGAGAGGTGACACCGCGGTAGCCGAGCGGTGTTCCTTGCGCATGGACATTCACTCCCGGCGTCTTGAAGTCAGTCACGGTGATTCACTCGAGCATGGGGCCTCACGAGCGTCGCCGATTCGTTCGCCCGTGAGAGACCCCGGCGGAATGTCCCGTACGCGGTCGAGGCTTGCCTCGCTCTGCTTCGCCCTGTGCCTCGGTCTGGCGGCCGGAGTCGTCACGGGTTGCGACGACGATGATGAGTCTTCGAGGCTGCACGTGGATCTCCAGTCCATCATCGAGGACGCCGTCTCCAAGGGCGTGACTCCGGGCGTCTCGCTGGCCGTGGCCTCCGACGAAGGTTCGACGTGGCTGGGGGCCGCCGGTGTCGGGGACGTCGAGCGGAATCAGCCCATGTCCGCGCAGCACCGCTTCCGCGCGGGCAGCATCCTCAAGACCCTCGTCGCCACCGCGGTACTCCAGGCTGTCGAGCGGGGCACGCTCGCGTTGGAGGACACCCTGACGGAGCGACTGCCGGCGAGCGTGACGGACCGCATCGAGAACGCGCAATCCATCACCGTGGCCATGCTGCTCGCTCACCGCTCGGGCATTCCGGAGTGGGTCACCGACGAGACGAACCTGGCCATCATGGCGGACCCGGAGCACCTCTGGACGCTCGAAGAGATTCTCGGCATCGCCGGAGCCCAGCCCTCTGCGTTTCCTCCCGGTTCTGGATATGGCTACTCGAACACCAACTACGTGCTCCTCGGCGAAATCCTCTCGGCCGCGGAAGGCCGGAGCTGGCGCGCCATCGTCCGCGAGCGGGTCATCGAGAGAGCGGGGCTCTCCCACACACGCCTCCCCGAGCCGGGAGACCTGGACTGCCCCGCGCCCTGCGCTCGTGGCTACGTCCCGCTCGATGAGGGACTGGCGGATCTCACCGTGGTCGACCCTTCGATGGCCGGAGCTTCTGGCGGTCACGCCCTTGAGACCACCGTCTCCGACCTCCTCACCTTCTGGAAGAAGCTGCGCGCTGGCGCGCTCTTCGAGCGCAAGCAGACGCTGGAGTCCATGCTCGCGTTCCAACCGGCGCCCGAGCCTGAGTCGCGACTGGTGGGCTACGGGCTTGGAGTGATGCAGCTCGACTCCCGAGGGGTCGTCGCCATCGGCCATCTGGGCACCACGGCGGGCTATCAGAGCTTCATGCTCTACGTCCCCAAGACGGGTCGCTACATCACGGGGAACATCAATGTGATGGGCGACCTGGCCGCGGTGCTCGTGCCCATCATGGACCGCGCGGGACGGCCTTGAGTCCTGGCGTGGAACGCGGGGCGGACTCGGCACCTCTGCCCTTTGCCGGACCGGTGGCGAGGGCCAGGGTATACGGTGCCGTATCCGATGACAGGACTGGCCCCGGGCAGCCCGGCCTCGTTCTTCACCGTGCGCCACGCGGAGGAGGAACACGTCTGGGTGGTGGCCGCGACGGACAAGCACCTGGAGGCCACCCTCGCTGTCGTCGCGGAGCCGGCGCCGGGCGGTGGGGTCCGGCGCCGCTTCCACGTCGTCACGCTGGTGCACTACCGGAACTGGGCCGGGCCCGTGTACTTCAACGTCATCCGGCCCTTCCACCACCTCGTCGTCGGAGGCATGGCGCGCACCGCGGCAAAGGCGAGATGAGCCTTCCCGCTTCGGGCGTCGCCCGGACGCGGGCCGGGACTAGAAATGGAGCTGCATGCGCACGCCGGGCTGGATCCAGGCGTGCACGCTCCGGCTGTGGCTGGAGAAGTCACGGGAACCGGACCGTCTGTACTGGCCCAAGGACGCGGAGAGGTAGGGACCCACCGCCATCGTGCGATTGAGCCGCAAGTCCACGCCAACATGCGCGTGCCCCAGGTCGAAGCCCCCATACGGCATGGAGCCGAACACCGACTCTTCCTCATCGAGCTCCACCGTGGCGTCTTCGAAACCCAAACCCACGCCGACCCAGGGCGACACGAACGCTCCCGGCCGGAAGTGGTAGTCCAGGTCGATGCCGTACCGCCTCACATTGGAGCCGCACAGGGCCTCGATGCACGAAGCGGGCGCTCTTCCAAAGCCAAGCTGGAAGTAGAGGCCCAGCGAAAGCTGCGAGTTGAAGAAGTACGCGAACTCCACCTGCGCTGCCGCCGTCTCACCGATGACGTCCATCATCTTCGCGCTCCCGACCGCCTTCCCCGACGGGATGCCATAGGCCGCGCGAAAGCCCAGCGCGAACCCCGCGCCCTTGGGCTCGAGTGGCAGCGCCTCCACCGGCGCGGCCCACAGCAGGAAGAGGGACACCATCAACGAAGAGAGGAAAGGACGGGCAGTCATGTCGTTCACGCGAATCGCCAGCCGGTGGGGGGGCTGCGACGGCGCCGCGCATTGCAAGGCCGCAGCCAGACTGCCCCAACCGAGTCCCAGGGGAGGACCCTTCCTGAAATGCCCTGTCATTCACGACATGAATGTCAGGCCATGTCATCAACTGAGGCGGGAAGCGAGGGGGGCCTCACCCCGAGCCGCCGGTCACCCCGCCGGAACGACCGTTCCGCCTCAGGTCGTGACCGCCAGCCACACGGTTGGCCCGGGCACCCAGGGACGTGGTGACGTCTCCGCGCATGTCCGAAGCCTCCTCTTCCTTTCGCGGCCCGCGGGCGCTGCTCCCGCTCCTGGTGCTGTCCTTCTGGCTTCCGGTCGTGGCCCGCGCGGAGGGCACGCCGACCGACGGAGGCACCACCGCGCCCCTTGCCTCGCCGGAGCCCACGACCGCCGCCTTTTCCAGGGACGCGTTGGCAGCGCTGGAGCAGCGAATCCTCGGCCAGGGCTGCGAGCCGAAGCTGCTCGGCGACGCGGCCCGCAGCTTCATCGAGGCGCAGCTCCTCTGCGATGCGCACCTGTCGTTCATCCTCATCCAGGCCACGCTGGACGGGCACCCGGTTCCGGACACGCAGCGCCGGCTGAAGGCCCTTCTCTCGGACGCGCTCGGACGGGCCCGTCGCCCCTTCAACGCACAGAAGGGGACGCACGTCGCGGGACACATGCTCCCGCCCAGCGTCCTCTACCGGGGCTACGTGCTGCTGATGCTCGCGGGCATGGAGCGCGCTGGGCTCGCGGACGCGGAGTCCACCGCCCTCTTCGACGCACTGGCCGCACAGCTGGTGGAGGCGCTCTCGCGAC
Source organism: Corallococcus sp. CA047B (assembly GCF_003612065.1). Classification (NCBI taxonomy): domain Bacteria; kingdom Pseudomonadati; phylum Myxococcota; class Myxococcia; order Myxococcales; family Myxococcaceae; genus Corallococcus; species Corallococcus sp. CA047B. Next base: position 30,834 of record NZ_RAWD01000013.1, on the reverse strand, counting down.
AGCTCCTCCTGCCCAGCTTCGGGCGCACCATCTGGCCTTGCGACAGCGCTCCGGCCGCGGCGGGGCTGCTGCTGCACGGGCGGCTCCGGAGCAACGTGGACTCGCGGGCCGCGGGTGAGCGACTCGTCACGCGCCTCGTCGAATTGGCGGACCTGCCCACCGGCTTCCCCGCGAAGGTGGACGCGAAGGGGCGCCTCGTGGAGCCCACGCAACGAGGCACCACGCTGGCGTGGACGGGCGCCTTCCTGGCCATGGCCGCGCACTCGGCGGCACGGCGCTTCACGGCCACGCTGGTGGACGGCTACTGCGACCATCCCGCCGGCAGCGCGCTGCCCCTCGCCGCCTGCCGCGAGTGGCCGCGCGGGGTGAAGGGCCCGGAGGACTCCGCCAGCGGCCCGCTCGTCTTCGGCGGCTATTCGCTGGGCGCGAGCGCGCTGGCCATCGCCGCCACCCGGCTGTCCGGCGAGCACGGGCAATGGCACCTCCACCTGCTCAATGCCGCAAGGGAGATGGGCATCGGCACCACCCTGGAGCACCCCTGGAAGCGCCCCCTGGAAGCCTCGCTCTATGGGTGGGGCACCACCGTGCGCCCGTGGTAGTGCGCAGTGGATGATGACGCAGTCGCCTTGCCTCAACCGGCTGGGATTGACCTGGTGACGAGGGGTGGGCTCGATGCACGTTGAATTGCGCTCGTGGGGCCTCTCTGGGAAGTTCCCGGGCCTTCTCGGAGCGTGAACATGAAATGTCCCACTTTCGCAGCCGTGGTCGCCATCTGGGGTGCACTCGTTCTGGGCAGCCTCGCGCACGCGGCCGAGCAAGGCACGGCGACCCAGGCCGATGGGTTCGTCGGTTGCCAGGACGCGAAGAAGGATCCCGCTCTCACCGGTTCCCTCTGCGCTCGCTTCAGCGCGCCGTTGGACTACGCGGACCCGAGCCGTGAGCAGATCGAGCTTTTCGTCCGCAAGTTCCCGGCTCAAGGGCGGTCGGCCGGGCAGGTCTGGCTCGTGGCGGGTGGGCCCGGCGAGTCAGGGGCTTCGTTCTACCCTCTGCTGAAGACCCTGCGGGCCTCCTTCCCAGGATTTGACCTGATGGTCCCCGATCATCGCGGGACGGGTTTCTCGAGCCGGCTCTGCCAGAAGGAGGAGGCCGCCGACAGTGAGGGGGGCGCCGCGCTCGAAGGCGCCGAGTGGGCGACCTGCTTCGAGGCGCTGGAGTCCGATTCCAAGCGCACTCGCGCCTTCACCATCACCCACTCCGCCCGCGATTTGCGCGCGCTGATGGAGCGATACTCCGCCGGCCGGAAGACGTGGCTCTATGGGGTCTCCTACGGCACGCAGCTGGTGTTGCGCATGATGACGGTCGCCCCGCCGCAGCGCCTGGATGGGATCGTGCTCGACTCCCTCGTTCCTCCGGAGACGACCGAGCAATGGGACCTCAGTCATCGCTCGGCCGTCGTCGACGAGGTGGGCCGCGCGGTGCTCGCGCAGTGCGACGCGGACCCGGCCTGCCGTGCCCGTCTCGGGGACTCGGCGGTCGCCGCCATGCAGGGGCTCGTCGACGATCCCAAGCTGTCCGCTGCCGTCCCCGGGGGGCGTGCGAAACTCTTCTTTGGAGCCCTGCTGGACAGCCCGAAGCTGCGGGCGCGGATTCCGCTCGTCCTCTCGGGCCTCAGAGGCGGAGACCTGGAGCCGCTGCGGCAAATCGAGCAGGACCTGGAGGCACTGGGCGCCTGGTTCGGCCGTTTCCCGCAGTCATCGGTTTCCATCCCGCTGGTCGCCGTGATCAGCGCCTCCGAGAACAACGCCCGGCCCGGCCTCACGCAGGCCCAGGTGGAGGCCGAAGCCGCCCGGTTCCTGTTCGTCAGCAGCCTGCCAGGTCAGCTCGTCGGTCGAACGTCCCTGGCCTATCCGCGCGACGAGTGGTTCGGCCGGTCTCCCACCGCTCTTCCGCCGGTGCTGGTCCTCCAGGGAGACATGGACCCCAAGACGCCCCTCGCTGGCGCCCAGGCCCATCTGCGCCTCCTGCCGGAAGCCGCCGGCGTCAACCTGTTCACCGTCAAGGGTGGGCCGCACTTCCTGCTCTTCACGGCGCCAGATTGCTTCAAAGCCGCGGTGAGCACCTTCGTCCAGAAGCGGCGTGCTCCTCGTGTGGCTTGTTCGCTTTGACCCCGGACGTCAGTCTCCGCCCCCGCGTCGATGGCTCCGAAGATGCTGTCGGCCGGTGGACAGGCTGCGCAGCCCCCATTGTTTCGGTTCGCACGTGCCTACTCCCCGCCGTTCCGGACGGTGGGGGCCCGCGAGGGTGTGATGAAGCTCGAATAGACCATCCGGTTCGGTGAGCAGTGCCCGGGGTTGGCCACCTTGTCCGGCGTGGCGTTGCCCGTCATGGCGGTGCTGACCTCCTGCGGCGCGGAGGCGGGATGGGCCTCCAGGAAGAGCGCGACGACGCCGGTGACATGCGGGGTGGCCATGGACGTGCCGCTCTGCGATCGGGCCGCCGTGTCATCGCTGGCCCAGGCCGAGAGGATGCCCTCGCCGGGCGCGAAGACGTCCACGCAGTCGCCGTAGTTGGAGAAGGACGCCCGCCGGTCCACGCTGGTGGTGGCACCCACGGTAATTGCCTCGGCGGTGCGCGCGGGAGAGCGCTTGCACGCGTCCTGGTTCTCGTTGCCCGCCGCCAGCACATACGTCACGCCCGACGCGATGGAGCGGCGCACGGCATCGTCGAGCGCCGCGTCCTCCCCGCCGCCCAGGCTCATGTTGGCCACCGCCGGGGACTGGTGGTGCTCGGTCACCCAATCCACGCCCGCCACCACGCCCGCCGTCGTCCCGGAGCCCTCGCAGTTCAGCACGCGCACGGCGTGCAGCGACGCGCTCTTGGCAATGCCATACACGTTGCCGCCCACCGTGGCGGACACGTGGGTGCCATGGCCGTTGCAGTCCACGCCGTCGCGACCGTCGTCGACGGCATCGAAGGCGATGTCCGCCCGCCCGGCGAACTCCTGGTGCGTGGGGCGCAGGCCCGTGTCGATGACGTACACGTGCACGCCCCGGCCCTGCGTCTGGTACAGGTAGAGCTGATTGAGCGGCAGGTCCCGCTGGTCGATGCGGTCAATCCCCCACGTCGCATCGGACTGGCTCTCGTCGAGCGTCACCACGCCATTCTGTTGCACGTACTCCACCTCGGGCGCGGCGGACATGGCACGGGCCTGCAGCTCGCTCATGCGCGCGGCGAAGCCCCGCAGCGCGTGCGCGTACACGTGGAAGACCTTGCCGCCGAAGCGCTCGGTGAGGCTCCGCGCGCCCACCACCGGCGCCAGCGCGGCGTCTGCTTCCCGGGGCTCCTTGAGCACGACGACGTACTCACCGGGGACCGGCTTCGCGACCGTGAGGAACTTCTCGCGCACCGGTGTCTGCACGGACGCGGTGTCACGGCAGGGCGTGTCACCGGGTGGCGGTATGGGATTGCCCGCGCTCCGGCACGCCGACAGCAGGAACAGCACGCAGGCGGACGCGACCGTCCGCGACAGGAGCTTCAGCGACATGGGTTCCCCCGGGGGTGGCACTTCCAGCTTCGGCAGGAAGCCGGGAAATCAACGCTGACGCGGCGTTCCCAGTGAAGTAACGCCTTCTGACTCAAAGCGGTTGCTGCCCCGCGGAGCCGCGAAACGTCCGAAACCCCTACCCGTGAAACATGATGTGTTGCTTGGGCTTCAGGTCTCGCGCGTGTCAGACGGGTTCCCAACAACCCGGGCCCGAGGCGCCGTCGGGCCGCCGCCCCCTGGCCGGGGACGACACGATGCGTCGGCGCTGATGACGTGTGAGCAACGATGGAGCCGGTCCTGGGACCCAGCTCCGCTCCGCCAGACGCTGGCCCCTCGGCGCGTTTTCCCTCCAGGTGACGCGCGAGGGCGTCCCGGATGAGCCCGGCCATCCGCGGCCCGTGCGTCTCGAGCGCGAAGTAGCGCCTTCACCCGGGAAGTGGTGCGCCCTCCACTCACGCGGGGGCGCACTGGCGGTGTGTGGTGGCACTCGCGGCTTCCAGGTGAGCATTCCGCGCATGACCGCACCTCCTGGGCCGGGTAACTCCGTGGCGGCGCTCCGCGCGCCGGATGTGCAGGGCGCCTTCAAGGGCCGCACGATGGGCACGGCCGTGGTGGGCACCGTGCTGGTGGTGGCGCACAACTCCCTGCCTCCCGCCCAGGACGAGTGGGTGCACTACTGCGCGCTCATCGACGCCTTCCAGCACACCGGCACCGCGCAGCTCGTGCTGGCGGAAGGGCCCGGCCCCAGTGCCTCCCAGCGCCAGCAGGCGCTCAACAAGGTGCCCAAGGGCTTCGCCATTCCGCCCACGGCCGTATTCACCCGCTCGGCCCTGGTGCGCGGCGTCGTCACCCTCTTCAACTGGTTCACCCCGCGCGCCATGCGCGCCTTTCCGCCCGGGGACGTCGCCGCCGCGGCCGTGCACCTGAAGATGACGGAGGCGCAGCTCCAGCACGTCCTGGACGTTGCCTCTGCGCTGCTGCCGCCGGAGCCGTAGCCTCCCGCCGGCACAGCGCCGACAAGAGGCGGTCGCGGCATGGACGTCAGTCGTTGACCCAGCAGAACCACTTGTTGAAGGGGACATCCTGGCAGTAGCACTCCCCCTGAGCGCCATTGGCCCACTGACAGCCTGTCGACGAGTCATAGACACAGTTGCGGGTCTGGAGCGTCTCACAGGTGTCGGTCAGCGCCGCGGAGTCCTGACCGAGCGACTCTCCGCTCTCGGCACCCTCCGTCACTTCCGTGCCACCACAGCCCATTCCGAAGACAGAGACGACAGCGGCCAACGCGAGCCCACGAAGAAACATGATGACACTCCCTTTCGCTGATGAATTGCGGATGCAGCAGCACCGTCGCTGGCGACACGCCGCCTCTGACAGGGCATTCCCAGCCAGAGGCGGGTGCCGCAGGAACTTCAGTTGCTCAAGCAGACCCACTTGTTGAAGGGGATCTCCTGGCAGAAGCACTCGCCAAAGGTGCCATTGGCAAACTGGCAGCCCGTCTCCGCCCCCGGGCTACAGCGGCGGGTCTGGAGCGTCTCACAGCTGTTGATGAGCTCGGCGGACTCCTGACCGAGCGACTCTCCGCTCTCGGCACCCTCCGTCACTTCCGCGCCACCACAGCCCATCCCAAAGACAGAGACGACGGCAAACATCGCGAGCCCACGAAGAAACATATGACACTCCTTTTCGCTGGTGAGGTGCTGATGCAACAGCGTACGAGAGTTGCGGTCAAGGTTTACCTGGAACCCGCGATGTCACTGAAAATCTCCGCACGGAGCGGTTTCAGCGTTTGAGATTGCGCGACGGATTTGGGTGCTTCGCACGCAGGCTCAGCAGTACGCCCGCGAGCAGCGCGGTGCCACCCAGGAGCAGCCGCTGGGTGAGGGCCTCTCCGAGCAGCAGCACCGCGCCCACCGCTGCGATGACCGGGACGCACAGCTGCACCACCGCCGCGCGCGCGCTGCTCAGGTGGGGCAGCGCTGCGTACCAGAGGCTGTAGCCCACGCCCGAGGCGAGCGCGCCTGACGTGACCGCGAGCAGCAGCCCCTTCGACGACGGGTGTGGGGCCGCGTCCAGAGCGCGGGCGAGCATCACGAGTGCCAGGGCCAGCGGCACGCTGCGCACGAAGTTGCCGGCCGTTGCCGCCAGAGGATCCGTGGCCCCACGCCCCCGCAGGCTGTAGATGCCCCACGCCACGCCCGCCGCGGCCATGAGCCCCGCGCCGAGCGCATCCGGCGCGCTCGCTCCAGGAAGCGTGAGGCCCGCGAGCCCTGCGAGTGCCACCGCGAGCCCTGCCCACTCGAGCGCGCGCGGCCGCTCACCGCGCGCGAGCCCTGCCGCGAGCATGGTGAGCTGCACGCAGCCGAAGAGCAGCAGGGCGCCCACGCCTGCCCCGATGCGCACGTACGCGAAGCTGAAGCCGGCCGCATACGCGAAGAGCGCGAGCGCCGAGGCCCAGCTCCCGTGCCCCGTCGCCCCGCGGCCACCCCGTCGCAGCCGCAGCAGCAGCGCGAGCACCAGCGCTCCCGAAGCAAGCCGCACCAGCGTGAACGAACCCGCGTCGATGCTGCGCGCCGCGCCACCCGAGAGGGCCGCACGGCACAGCAGCGAGTTCGCTGCGAAGCCCAGGAGGGCAAGCAGGGTGAGGAGTGGAGTGCTCACGCAGCAGGGACTTGGCAGGCCGCGTGACGCGCGTCATGCATGGCGCACACACGGCCCCGGGCAGTTCACAACGCGCTGCAGGCCCAGACGCCGAGCGGCGTACAGAAGCAATTGGGATTGGGGTGGCCCGTCAGACAGCAACTCCGCGACCCGCCAACGGGCGAACACGGGGTCCCCGCGAGCTTGCTGCAGCGATTGTTCAGCCCACAGATGGGGGTGGATGGGAGACAGATGTTGTAGAAGCCATCGCACTCGACGGAGTCCGCCTGCACCGAACAGGTGTTCCCCTCACAAGACACCGTCGAGCCATTCGGACAGGTCTGTGAGCACGTGACGAGGGCGCTTGACGCCTGCCCCAGCTCCGGCGCCTCGACAGGCTCCAATCCACCACAGGCCACCAGCACCGGGACGACGAGCACCGTCAGCACACCCAGGAAGCTCTTCATGGCGTGTCTCTCCTTGAGGGGTTGAGCGGCATCGAATCACGACATGCCCTCATTCCGCCACGGAGTCGCGCCTGCGGGAGTGCGGGGAATTCCACCTCACTCGCGAATCAGCTCATGGACTGGCTGCCCATCCGGTCCAACACCCTCCAGCCGCACGAAGTCGACCGAGAAGGGCCAGGACGTCTTCACGAAGACGTGCTCCAGTCGACAGACGCTGTTGTCCAGCTTCGTCCACGCCTGGACCCGGCATTCTCCGTCGACCCGCGCGGTGGTGATGTCGATGGGGCGCGAGGGAAAGGCCCGCAGGCGCACCCGCACTCGCCAGCCCTCCGCGGTGGCGTCCACCGGCTGCGGGTCCTCCAGCCCATACACGGGTTGCTCGACCCCCAGCAGCTCCTCCACCTCCGAGGCCCCGCGCTCCAACATCCGCCAGTACACCTGCACGGGACGCGTCCCCACGGGGCGACAGGCCTCATCCAGGCGCAGGGCGTAGTGGACCTGGTTCCGGTTCTCGCTCCGGGTCAGGAAGAAGGCGGACTGCGAGGGTGGGGGCGCCCCGGCCGCGGAGGCCAGGGGCGCGACGGTCGTCAGCGCGACGGCAGCGAGGTGGCGAAGCCCGGATTCAGGAAACATGGGGGTCCCCCTTACATGGCGGAGTGACGGCGGTCACCCGTGGGGTCGTATCGGGATGACGAACACCCCTGGCCCCTGGAACTGTCACGCGCCCTATACACTTTTCACCGAACACGACGCACGCTACTCCGAGTACCTCCTCGTCCGCCTGTCGAAGCACCCCGGGCAATGGTACTTGCGGAAGCAAGGTGAATCCGCACGCTGCGGGGTTGCCGCGGGCGGGCCGCTGCTTCAGGGCACGCCATTCTCCACGAGCGTGGCGAAGACACCCATGCCCAGGAAGGCCACGCCCAGCACGAGGTGGAGCACTGCCACCCGAGGGCCCGGCCACGCGCCGGAATGGGCGGGGTTCACGACTGTCATCCGCTTGCGCACCAGGGCTCGCACACCAGACCGGTGATGATGAGCACGGCTGGATTGGATTCCATGGGACGGCACCTTCCCCGGACCCGGAGCCGGCGTGCAAGTCACGACCCCTACGCCGCTGCCCACGGTCATCGTCAGGGGCCGGGAGGGCCTGCGGAACACGGGAGGTTACGGCTGCTGGAGGTAGACCCGCACCGGGGGCCCGCCGTTGGCACGCCAGCAAGCCGCCTTGTCTGGCACGGCGGTCGTGCATCAGAGTCGCTGCATGTCCAGCGCATGCGCCCTGGTGCTCGCCGCCGTGCTCACCGCCACCGCATCGTCCTCTCCCCTGAGGGAGGCCGACGCGGATCTGGATGGCGACGGCACGCGCGAGCACATCACGCTCGAGGTGACGAAGCCCGGCGCCTTCCGTCTCAGCGCTGGCACGGCCGTCGCCGAAGGTGAGCTGCCCGGAGTGCGCGGCGTCACCGTGCTGGACCTCGACAACAGCGACAAGCGCCGGGAGGTGCTCGTCCACGGGGAGGGGCGCTTCCGCCTCTTCCGTCAGGAGGGCACCGCGCTCCAGGAAGTGCCGCTGCCGGCCGGGACACCGAGCGCCTCCGGCAACGGCATCCTCCTCTGCGACGTTCCCATGACGGACGGCTGGGCGCGCCGCGACAAGTACCTCTACGACGCGAAGCAGCCGGGCTTCACCGACGTGCCGCAGGAACTCTACGCCGTGAGCCGCGTCCTCCCGCCTCCGGGCTGGGTGCCGCTCCAGCAGACTCCTGGAAGCACGGACGTCGTCGCCCTGGCCGGGCCCGAGCGCGCCCTCTTGCTGCACGCCTTCAAGCCGGACCCGGCGGAGGTTGATGGAGGCTGGTACCTCGCGGGGGTGGCGGGCAAGTCGGAGGACGTGCTCGGCTGGATTCCGGCCCGGGTGCTCCGGAAGAAGGTGAGCGTCGACGACGGTGCGATGCTCGGGGCGATTGTCGTGCTGCCGGAGCTGTACGCCTCGGGCCTGAAGCCGAAGGTGGCCACCTCCTTCCCGTTGCTGCGCACGCGCCGGGACGACGCGGAGACGGTCGCGAAGCTGCGCGCGGGGAGCACCGTCACCCTGCTGGCCACGGATGGGACGTGGTACCTCGTCCAGTCGGAGACGCGGCTGATCGGCTGGGCCCGGGCCGGCACGCTCGCGCAGGGGCTGTCGGCGCTGAAGAAGGCCGCGGTGCCCGACAAGCGCGCCCAGCTTTCCACCCTGCAGCGCCGCCTGCGCGCGGCGATGCCAGCGCCTTCCGCCGGGCGCGAGGACTGGCAACCCGGCGCCGCGGGCCTCATCCTCGAGAACGAGTACGCCAGCACCCTGGACACCTACAACTTCTGTCCAGACGGCCGGGTGGTGCTCGAGTTCCTCGTCGACGACTTCAAGAAGTACGGCACCTGGACGCTCGACGGGGACACGCTGAAGCTGGAGCTCACGCGCAAGACGATGCAGCTTGGCGTGGGGGAGCCCATCGGACCTCCGGAAGGAGTGGAGGGCGTGCGTCAGTACAGCAAGACCACGCCCCATGAAGGCACGCTCGCCGAGTCCCAAACGCTCGACTGGAGCGAGGTCCTGGAGGACGTGAAGGCTCCCTCCCCCAGCTACAGGCCGAGGCGCGGTACCCCCACCTGCCGTTGAAGGCAGGTCCGCCGGGCGTCGGACATGGGAGCTGTCACGCGTCACCCGCTCCAATCGACCACCGGGAAGGCAGTACAGCATTTCCATTGAGGCTGCCGACCTCATCCCGCATCTCGATACGCACCATGGGCGTTCTCTACTACTGTATGCGTATGAGAACCGTGGATGAATGGAAGGCAACGCTGCGTGCCGCGCTGAAAGACGCACTGCGCACTCGAAATGCACCCGCCTCGGCGGTCCTTCGGGAAACGCTCGCCGCCATCGACAATGCCGAGGCGCCCGACATGAGCGTCGCGCCTGCATCGGTCGGTGGTGTCATCGCTGGCGGCGCGGAGGGACTCGGGAGTGGGGAAGTGCCTCGACTGCTGTTGTCCCCGGAGGCAGTGGACGTGCTCATCCAGCGCGAAATCCAGGAGCGTCGCGACGCGGTGGCGCTCTATACCCAGCTCGGCAGGCCCGAAGAGGCCCGCGCGCTGAGCGCGCAAGTGGATGTGCTCCTGGCGCTTTGAGAAGAAGCCCGGCCCTCTGTCTTTCGGAGGGCCGGGCTTCAAGGTGTGTCGCAGGCGGGAGTCCGGAACGCGGAACTACAGCGAAGGGTGCGCCGCCAGGGTCGTCTGGTATTGGCTGTAGCCGTCTCCACGCTGACCGTACCGGGCCTCGCCCCACGCCTGGACCGTACCGTCCGAGCGCAGCACCAGCGCCAGCGAATGAGGGAGGTCTGGCAACCTGAGCATGAAGACCTGGATTCGTCAGGGAATCAAGCGAGGCATCCCCAACCTGCGTCTGTGATTGCTTGGCTATGCGGCGGTCGCCTGCCGGATGCGGGCCTCGGTCTCGGCCGGGCTGGCAATCCAGGGCCAGAAGCGCTGCGGCTCTCCGAAGTTGTCGAAGAAGGTGTCGCCCAGTGCCGGCACCTTCGAGGCGGCCCCGAGGTACTGCATCACGTGCGGCGGAGGCGGCTGGAGCAGCATGTTCGTGAACCCGGTGATGTACTGGCCCTCGGTCCGCCAGAAGTGCTCGAAGGTCTGGTCCATCCAGTCCGGGGTGAAGGGCTGGTCCCCGTGCGCGAGGATGGCCTGGGTCACGCAGTGGGCCTGCTTCGATGCGCTGTTGAGGCCCTGGCCCGCGATGGGGTCGTTGAGCATCACGACGTCCCCCAGCCCCATCACGGCCCGGCCCGAGGGGAGCCGTCCCACGGGCTTTCGCACCGTGGGCGTGAACGCGCCGGTGAGCCAGGACGACTCGTCCACGATGGCGGCGTCCTTCAGCCGGTCCTCCACCCACGGTGAGAAGTCGTGCATGACGTCCTTCATCCGCGCCAACGCATCCCGGGCGGTGGTGAGGCCGCGGAAGCGATCCAATCCCTGGCCGGGGATGGCCTCCAGCAGGATGCAGTGCAGGGGGCCGCGGATGCGGTCGAAGTACGGCATGGAGAAGTACTCGCCGTGGCCCGCGGCCAGGATGAACTTGAGCGCGGGGTAGGGCGTCTCATGCAGCGGCTTCATGCCGGTGACAATCATTGCCATGAGGTTGCGCTGCGGCTGTGTATGGGGGCTGCGCCCGGCATCCCGTTCGAACAGCGACATGAAGCTGTTGCGGCCCGCGGTCACGAGCACCAGGTCATGACGGGGGGCGAGCGCCTCCAGGGCCTCCACGTCCACGTCGCGCACCACCACGGTGCCGCCGCGCCGCTCGAACTCCGCGAGCCAGCGCGAGTACTTCGCCCGCAGGTCCAGGGCCTTGCCCGCGTTGAGGATGCGTCCCCGCACGTTGAGAGCGCGCTGCCCGGGGGCCATGCAGATGTCGAGGTCGCCACCCTGGGCGGACGCTCCCGGGCCTGGCCAGAAGTCGAGCCCCAGCTCCTGCTCGTACTGGTAGGCGCGGCCGAAGAGGTAGGTGGTGGCGGCGAGCCGGGCGTTGAAGAGCTGCTCGGGGTTGCGGTCCGAGTAGACGGTGACGGAGTAGCCCTTCGCGAGCAGGCCGAAGGCAAGCTGCAGGCCCGCCTGGCCCGCTCCAATGATGCCGATGTTCCTCATGATCCCCCCTGGGGTGATGAGCGGGCATGACGCCCTCCCAGGACACTACGCAGTGGGGGCGCGGTCCTGGCAATCCGTCCCGCGGGATGTGGGGAGGCCGCGCCTGCTTCGCCCCTGGGACATGGCCGCCGCCGGCAAGACCCGCGGGGCGCCGCAAGGCAGGCAGCCCGGCCAGCCCCCGGCCCCAATCCATTCCAGGCCCGCCGACTCCGGGCAGCGTGTATGCCGTCCGCTACCGCGAAGACCTGTGGGGTGCCGCTTATTGCCACGAGGTGCGCACCGATGAACGGGGCAGTGTGCGGGGCCGGATGGAATACCTCGACCTGCTGTCCCCCAATCCTCCCACGGCCGACCAACTGCCAGGCACCGCGTTCCGTGATCGTCGGGATGGCCAACGCTGGCAGAGCTGGTGCAGCGGCCTCGAGAAGACCCCCGGGGTCAAACGGATCGCGATCGATGTGCCCGCCCCCGCGCACGACCAGCCCGTGCCGGAACGCCTCCCATTCGGTGGCGCCCGCGACCTGCAACATCTTGCCGGCTGGAACTTCGACTTCTGAGGAAAGAGAAAGGGCAGGGCAGGGACCTGCGGCCGACGTCATTGCTCCCGGATGGGACAGCGGGCGTGAGGCACGTCGGGACTCCGCCTACTTCCGCTGTGGCACGGCCAATCGCATCTGCGCGCTGGAGGGGGCGGGCGTCAACACCATCCCATCCAGGACTCCATACGCATAGGCCACCGCGAATGCATAGGCCCCCACCAGGTACGTCACGTTGAGCGTCCGCGCCGTCCCCGCGTCGCTCGCGCTGTAGCGGCCGTCCGGCCCGCGCAGCGAGAGCGAGGTCCCCAGGGAGACTCCCGCCGCCGCGAGTCCCACCCCCTGCGTCACCGCCAGCACCGTGCCCATCCTCGAGCGCCCGTGCTTGAAGTGCCCCACGCCCAAGGGCGCCAGATACCAGGCACGGGTCAGCGCCGGCGGGGTGGGCACCTCGTCCTTGCGTAGGGGGTCGACGATGGCGGTGGGCGGCGGCAACAGCCGAGGATGTCGCTCGGCGCTCAGCTCCGCGATGCGTGTCGGGTGCTGAGCTCGCGCGCGCTCGACGAAGGCGAGGAAGTCCGGCGGATACAGCAGCGGGTCCAGCACCGGGTCGCCGTGAACGGCCAGCCCTCGCACCACCTCGTCCTCCGCGCGGGCCAGCTCTTCCTGCGCGTGGTAGGTGGCCGCGAGCAACAGGTGCGCTTCGGCCTCCAGCGCATCTCCGTCGAGCCGCAGCGGATAGAGCAGGGACTCCAGCTCGGCGCGAGCCTGGGACAGCTCGCCGGATTGGTAGGCACCGCGCGCGCCATCGAGCGGGGACGCCGCGAGCACCACCATCATCATCAAGGCCGCGCCCATCACGGCGTCACGTCCAGCGCCACTTCGAGACGACGACCGGCGACCACGTCCACCTCTCGCAGCAAGGGAGGCGCACCCGCTCGGCGTGCCGTCACGGTGTGTCGTCCATGCTCGACCACCACCGGACCGGAGAGGGGCGCGACGCCCACCTCTCGGCCGTCCACGAAGAGCCGCGCGCCCACGGGAGCGAGGATGAGCACCTCCGCCTTGCGCAGTGACAACACCACGTCGCGCGTCACGGTCTCCCCCGGCGCGAGCGTCACCTCCTGGTCGACCTCGTCACACAGGGGATTGACGAAGCGCAGTCGGTAGGTCCCCGCTGGCAGCGAGAGTTCACGCACGCGAGGCGTGTAGCCCTGACTCTCGCCGTTCACGAACACCTCTGCCCACGGGCGCGCCGTCACCTTCAGCACCGCGGGACGCGCGGGGACGGTGGTTCCCACGTCCGGACCCGTGGTCGGTACCGGGGGCCGCGCGGCTCCTGTGGACCCGGCTCCCGCCGAGTGCCCTGTCGGCAGGGACGATACGGCCAGCTTCGCCGAATCAATTCCCTCCGAACGCCCTCTCGAAACGGAGGGCTGCACCGGGTCATCCGCGCCGCTTCTCGCCAAACGCCCCAGTCCCCGCGAAGCGTCCAGCCTCCGGAGTTCCGTCCTCGGGGCAGGAAGCACCTGGCCCGTAGGCGTGGGCGCATGAAGGAGTTCGCCGATGGAGGAGCCCTCAACGGGCGCCGCTTCCGGGGACGCCTTCCCTGACGAGGACTCCGCGCCACGCGACGTTTTCGCTCCTTCGACGCCCTGGTGCGTCCTCACCGCGGCAGGGTCCTCAACCGCCCTCCGCGCGGACTTCACCCGGTCCGCCGCGAGGTCTTCGCTCGAACGCGCGGTGGCGCTCGCCACTTCCACTCCGGAGGACGCAGCGCCACCCGCCATCCCTCCGCTCCGTCGAGCGAGCGTCCCTCCACTCCACACCACCGCCGCCGCGCAGAGCACGAGCCCCGCGCCCACGGCGCCAGTCCTCCACCCGGAACGCCTCGGCCGCTCGCGCAACAGCGCCGCCACCTCGGCGGATGTCGGCTCCAGCACCAGCGCGGTGTTGAGGACCTTCGCGGCCCGCGCCCCCTCGCCGCGCGCCAGCAGAGCGCGCCCCTCCTCCAGCAACCGCTCGAAGCGAGCCCGACGCCATCGGATGGCACCTGCCACCGGGTTTCCCAGGAACTCCCGAGCCACGTCGGCGGGCGGACCTACCCCTCGCTGGAGCAACGCCTCCAGCGCCAACGCCAGCACGGCCCCGTCGCGCGGTCTGTCCCGCGCATCCTTCGCCAGACACCGCGCGACCAGGGACGCCAGCGGCTCGGGCGTGCCCGGCACCACCTCCGTCAGCGACGGCGCATCCTTCGTCATCACCGACGCGGCCAGGTGCGCCGCGCCCTTGCCCGCATGCGGCGTGGTGCCCGAGCACAGCTCGAACAGGATGACCCCCACCGCGTACACATCCGAGGCGGGCGAGTACGCGCCCGTGTCGATGCGCTCGGGCGCCATGTACGGCAACGAGCCCGTCACCGCCCCGGTACTCGTGAGGCGCTCCTGGTCCTCCAGCGCGGCGAGGCCAAAGTCCGCCAGCTTCAGCGGCCCTCCTTCCGCCACCAGCACGTTGTCGGGCTTCACGTCGCGGTGGACGATGCCGCGCGCGTGCGCCGCCGCCAGCGCCCGGGCGAGCTCCCAGCCCAGCACCATCACCGCCTCGGGCGGCACCGGCGAAAGCCTCCCCGCCAGCGAGCGCAGGTCCTCGCCCCGCACCCACTCGCAGACGAGAAACGGGCCATGGGCCCCATCCTCGCCGTAGTCATGGACCTCCAGGACGTTGGGATGATGGAGCGAGGCGGCCAGCTCGGCCTCCCGCCGGAAGCGCTCCGCGCGACCCGTACCGCCTCCCGGGTGCATCCGCTTCAGCGCCACCGGGCGCGACAGCCGCAGGTCCGTGGCCAGGAAGACCGTGGCCATTCCCCCACGCCCCAACTCCCGCTCGAGTCGGTAGCGGCCCGCAAGCACCTCACCCATCATCACCCGGGCATTCTCCGGGAGCGCGCTCCCGCGAGCAACCCGGGCGGACTACGGCGACAGCCGACAGGCCTTCGTGTCCCCCACCAGCTCGCAGGCACCCGGCGCCCCCCCGGGGCAATCCCGGTCCAGCCGGCAGGGCTGCCGACACCGCGGCGCAGCCCCCGACGACAGGCACACGCTACACGGCGCGCAGTCCAACGAGTTCTCGCAGACCTCTCCCACCGACGACGGAGTGCCCGAGCATTCCCGCACGCACAGTCCGTCCGGGGCACATTGGTAGCCCGACTCGCAGAGGCCACCCCCCACCGGGTTGCACTTCTCCTCGCACCGCAGTCGCTCCCTGGGGCACTGGGCGAAGCTGGGACAGTCGAAGGAGTCCTTGCACGCCTCTCCCAGTCGAGGCCCCACGACACAGTGCGCATCCGTGCACCGTCGCTCGTCGCGACACGTGAAGTCCGACGTGCACGTCAGTGTGCACTTCCCGCCTTCACAGGCCGCCGCGGCCTCCGCGCACTCGCACGCCCGCGAGCACGTCCCTCCCACCACCACCGTGCTCGAACATCCAGCGTCCGGTACCTCGCACCCCGTCCCCGTGCAGCCTCCATCTGGCTTCACGCATCCCGTGCCCGTGCAGCCACCATCCGTCGGCGTCGTCACCGGCAGACAGGCACTCAGGGAGCCGGACGAATCGGGCACGGGCCCACAGCCGTACCCCGGCCGGGCACAGGCCTCGCCACAGGTTCGCAGGCACTGCCCCAGACTTGTCGCGCACACGCTTCCTGGCGGGCAGGACCTCTCCTCGGAGCACGCCAGCAGGCAATACCCGCCCGGAAAGCCCGTGCCGCAGGTGAGCCCCGGACCGCATTCAGCATCCGCGCCACAGGCCTCCCCCAGCCGCTCCCCATCCATGGGCTCGCAGTCACCTCGCACACAGACCTGCCCCTGGGAACAGCCCTGGGAGTCGTCGCAGCGGACGCGGATGTCGAGCGGACAGCCCGGCGCGACGAGCAGCACCAGCGCGGGCAACAACGAGAGCAGGAGAAGGCGGCGCATCACCAAGGCCCGGGCGACTCTACGCCGAGGGTCGCTCGAAGAGCAGCCCCCAACGCCAGGGGCCCCATGCTCCCTACTGGGGAACACGAGGCCGCCTTCACCAGCTACATGCAGGTGCCCATGACGCCCGGCACGGCGAAGCACTGGCCACTCTTGCACTGGGCGTTCTCCGCGCACGGGAAGCCGAAGTCACCCGGGCTGCAGAACCCGAGAACCGAGGCGGAGACGGGCTTCACGCAGCTCCACGCCGAGGGGCAGTTCGAGTTGTCACGGCAGAGCCCCTGCATGCAGAAGCGGCCCTTGTTGGCCACGTAGCCGTCGTTGCACACCGCGCCGCCCAGGCCCGTCGGGCACACGCCGTCCTCGGGGCACGGCGGGAAGCTGGCGCAGTACGGCTGCTTCGAGCCCTGGTCATCGGGGTCCAGGCACACCGCATAGGTGTCGCAGCCGTCCTTGAAGTCGGGGGTGTTCGGGTCGCACGTGGGCGGGTTGGCCGGAGGCGTCAGGCTGCACAGGCCCTCGATGCAGCGCTGGTTGCTCTGGCACTGGCTGTCGGAATCGCAGGTCGCCACCTTCTTGCTCTTGCAATAGGAGGCGAGCGTGCCCGTGTCCTCGGCGTCGCAGTACTGGTCCGCCGCGCAGTTGGCGTTCGTCTGACAGCCGAGGGCACACAGGCCGTTGAAGCAGAACTGCCCGGAGGGACACGCCTTGCTCGTGCCGCACAGTTCCGCGCTCTGCTCGCTGGGGTTGCCGTCCGGCCCCTCGCTGTCATCGTCCTTCGTGCTGCCACAACCCACGACCGCCAGCGCCAGGAACAATCCCATCAGCACATGCTTCATGTTCGTCTCCATGAGGTTCGTTCGCACCGTGGCGGCCCTCCGCCAGCGTGCACGGGGCAACCCCATCGCAACGTGCGTGCCGAAGCCTCACGAGACACCGGATCGCCCCGATTCCAAGGGGTTGCATGACGACCCTGACCCTCCGAGGGCCTGACGCGGGGGGAAACGTGCCAGGACTGGCACGCGGACAGACCCTCCAGAGGAGGCGGCCTGTCAGTCCCCCCCGCCCAGGTAGCGGAACAGCGAGCGAAGACCGATGCCCAGCGCCGCCGCCGCGTCCTTCCTGCCGCCGCCGCGGCTACGCCGGCCCGGGCAAGGGCAACGCGATGGGCCCCGACTTCTGGCGGGAGATGCCCGAGGCGCTCCAGCGGCTGCCCGCTTCCTGTCTTTGTCCTCTTCCAGCACTCCACCGTGGAGCGGCTGGCGCAGCGGCTCCGCCACCACCTGCGCGAGCTGGGGTGAGAAACTCCTGGAGGGGGCGGCGGGCTTGAGCGCCCGCATCCTCACGCGTCCGAGCCGGGCTCGAGGCCCAACGCCTCGCTCGCGAAGCGGGCCATCCGTTCAACGAGCCGCTGGGTGTCGTCCAGGACGCTGCGACCGGACAGGTTGGCCACGGACTCCAGCCGCTCGCCGCAGCGCAGGTCCATGCAGAGGTTCACGCCCACCCGGCGCTTCGAGTCGACATCCGTGGTGAGCAGGCCGATCTCCGCCTCGGAAGTACGGCACCAATCACACACCTGGGGCACCAGGGACTTGTCCCCCTGATGATCACGGCGGAAGGCGATGCCTGTGGGCTGCCTGCCTCCGGGTGCGGTGAACAGCAGGAAGACGCGCACCCCATAGGGGTCCACCCAGGCGAAGTAATCCCGGATGAAGAGGGGGAACTTCGTGCCCTTGGGCAGCTCCACGAACTTGCGGTCCCGCGAACGGAACGCGCGCAGAAACTCTTTCTCTGTCTCGATTCTGAACATGGCGGTCGCTCAGACGATGCACCGCCACGGTTCTGACCGGGCGGGTCCGCCGCCATGTTGCCATGGCGCTGGATTCGGTGACGCGCAGGTAGCGGGCTCCCGCGCCGGGGTACATGACGCCGTCGAGCGCGTCCGCCAGCACCTCCGCGACCAGGGTGCTCGCCTCCCACGCCGCAGGATCGATTGTAATCACGACCGCGGGGATGAAGCCCACCAGACGCTCGACCGCGGCGAAGAACTCCTCGTTGTTCTCGGGCAGGATCTCGCAGGCATCCAGCGAGCCTTCGTCGAACCGCTCCGTGCCCCCGTCGTCCTCGTCGTCCTCGTCGTCAGCTTGTTCGGGCGCGTAGACCCACGGGGCATCGTGCGGAGGGAGCGCACGTCGGCCGGCAATCACGTATTCGAAGCCCATGGGCCGGAGGGTTGAGCGAATCGGCACCCCCAACAATGTCCGTCGCTGGGCGCGGGTACGGCCTCCGAGGCCGGCCTCCGGTCCGTCCTACGATGGGGGCGGCGCGTACGACGCGGGCCAGTACGTCATGGGGTGTGCCACGGCGTCTTCGCTGAACACCGACCTGATGAACGGTCCACTGTGCTCAAGGACGCAGAGGATGGCGCGCCCGCTCCCGGCGCACAGGACATCCCGGTGGCCCGGGCGAACGGAGGGCGGCATCCGACGCTGGCGGAGCGGAGCGAGCTTCGGGAGGCGGGCGCCCATCAAGGCAGGTGCACGACGAGCTCCACCTCCGGGTGCTCGGCGGAGGGCCCGTCCAGCAGGGGCGTGGGGCGTGCGCGCACGTGCTTGTCGAAGAAGGCGCGCACGTAGGTGTTCACCAGGGTGAAGGAGCGCTGCGCGTCGAGGGTGCCCAGTGCGTATTCGCTGGCGGTCGCCTGCGGCGAATCGACGCGGATCAGGGGCAGGGCGAGCACGAGGTCGCTGAAGGTGATGTGGCCGGCCCCCTGGAGGTCCAGGTCGTAGCCCGTGGCGCCCAGATGCTGGAAGAAGCGGTCCCGGCTGGAGTCGCCCTCCGCGCCCTCGCTGTTCATCACGAGGAAGGGGACCTGGACCTGCACCTCCAGGTCCCCGTGGAAGGTGCCGTCCTGGTTGAGTCCCGCATGGACGCGTGCATCCGTGCGGCAGAGCTCCGCCGCCGCCGAGCCGCCGAAGGAGTGGCCAAACGCGCCGATGCGGCCCAGGTCCAGCCTTCCGGTGAAGCGCCCCGCCGGGTCGCTGGAGTCCAGCGCCGTCAGCCGGTCGAGCACGAACCGCGCGTCCGCCGCCCATTGGGCCTGGACGCGCGTGTTCAGGGCCGGGTCGAGAGGGGAGAGCTGGACGAGTTCATCCACCACGCGACCGTCCGGGAAGACCAGCGGGCCGCCTCCCCGGGGATGGGAGATGGCCACCACCACGTAGCCCTGGCTCGCCAGTTCCTCCGCGACCCCGCTGTACATCGCCGTCGCCATGCCGTAGCCGTGGGAGAAGAGCAGCACGGGGAACCGCTCCTCCCCGTCGGCCAGGGGCACGCCGCGAGCCGCACCGGCGAAGAAGAAGCTGTAGAACGACGGCGGCAGCCCCTGCGTCCCGGCGACAAGCTCGCCCTCGCGCCACGTGAGGAAGTAGGAGGCGGGTTGTGCCTGGGGGCGGGCCCGCGCGGGGTACCAGAAGCGCACCTTCAGCTCGCGCTTGTCGCCGGACGCGGGGGTGAGCGTCTCCTCTCGCGCCTCATCGGTCCAGGCGTCCTCCAACGTCCCCACCGCATGGGGACCGGTGGGAGGCGGGAGCCGCACCACCGGGTGGTGGACGTCATGGACCGAATCCCGCGCGCTGACGGTGGCGCCGCCGCGCGTCCGAGCGCTGAAGACGACCTGGGCCGTTCGCGGCGTCAGGACGCCAGCCGCCTTCAACTCGGGCAGGGAGAAGCTCAGGATGGCATCCAGGCGGCCATCCCCATCCACATCCCGCGCGGTGCCGGCTGCCAGTGCCCGCACCTTCGCCTTGCCTTCCGGGGCGGACAGCGTTGCCTCTTCGGCCAACAGCTCTTCGGCGGCCAGGGTCTCATCCCCGAGCACCGCGACGTCGAGGCTTCCCGCACCCGTCAGGTCGACGGCGTTGGGATACACGCCAGGAAGGACATCCAGCGCCGCGGTGTCAGGCTGGAATTCGGACGGCGGCAGCGGATCCACGTCGTCCTCGCCGCAGCCGGTGGCCGCGACGAGGCAGAGGGCCAGCACGAGCCCTGTCCCGTAGCGCCACGAGGCGTGAAGCGAGGGGCTGCATGAGGCGGAGGTCGAACGCATGTGGCTTCCTTCTGGAATGAGCCCGGCCCCTGACAACCAAGCATGTTCGCCTTCACGACGGGCCGGCTTCGTGACGGATGCGTGAACTGCGCACGGCGCCCGAAACCCTCGCTCAGCGTGGGGCGTTCCCCCAAGCAGGAGAGGAGGAGGTGAGGGTGGCGCCCCAGGCAGTGGCCCCCAAGGAGCCGATGAGGCAGAGGACGCCGCGAGTGGGCTGGGCAGAACCCATGACGAGAGATCCACGGCCGGGCGTCAGCCCCCGCCGCGCGGCCGCGCCCGCCGGGGTGTCGTCAGCTCCTGCGCGAGCGCTTCACGCAGGATGCCGGCCAGTTGGGCCACGGTCTTGCTCGGCTCCCGTTCGGCCCTGAGCAGGTGCACCGGAATGCTCCCGAGCGCGGGCAGGCCCGAGGCGCGGGGCTCCAGCACGGCCAGCGTCTTCGGCAGGCCGAAGGCCGTTCGCAACGTCACGCCCAGCCCCGCCTCGGCCGCCGCCCACAGGCCCGCGAGGCTCGGGCTCGCGAACGCGATCCGCCAGGCGAGCCCCTTCCGGTCCAAGGCGGTCGTGCAGGCCTCCCGGAACACGCAGGGCGCTTCGAAGGCGATGAGCGGCAGCGGCTGGCTGCGGCTTCCAGTGACCTGCCATCCAGGCTGACCAATCCACACGAGCGGCAGCTCCGCGATGCGTTCACTGCAGCCGCGAGCCCCACCGCTCCAGGCGAGCGCGAGGTCCAGCTTGCCGGTCATGACGTGGTTGACGAGGTGGGCGTTGCGCTCGGTGCGCACCTCGATGCGCACCGCCGGATGCGCGCGCGCGAAGGTGCTGAGCACCCGGGGCAGCCAGGTTTCGGCGAAGTCCTGCGGCAACCCCAGGCGGACCTCGCCCTCCAACTCGCTGCCCCGCAGGCCGTCCACGGTCTCATCATTCAGTTCGAGGATCCGCCGCGCGCAGCCCAGCAGCACCTCTCCCGCCTCGGTCAGGACCAGCCCCCGCCCGGAGCGTTCGACCAGCGCGCGGCCCACCTGCTCCTCCAGCTTGCGCAGCTGGGAGCTCACCGCTGACGGAGAACGGCCCACCCGTGCGGCGGCCCGGGCGAAGCTGCCCAGCTCGAAGGCCGTCACGAACGTCCGCAAGACATCCATGTCCAGGTTGATCCGGGGGAGCATCGTTCGATTTCCTCGAACCCAGGCTTCCAGACTTCGGAATTTTCGGCAAGACGGGCCCGGGATACGACGCGGATCATGCCGGCCTCTCCCGCCCATCCTCGAAGCGTCAGGGTCATGCCATGTGTTGTCGCCACGGTGGCCGTCTGGATGGTTTCGACGGCGGCGCACGCTCAGGCACCCTCCGCATCCCAGTCCTGGCCGCTGCCCCAACCCGCGCCCATGCCGCCGCCCATCGAGCCGCCGCGTGACACGCCCTTCCCCGGCACCATCCGCTTGCACGTCGACGCCACCGACGCGGCGCGCGGTGTCTTCCGCGTCAAGGAAACCCTCCCGGTCGCGCCCGGAAGGCGGTTGACGCTGTTCTTCCCGCAGTGGCTTCCGGGGGATCATGGGCCCACCGGTCGGTTGGAAGGACTCGCGGGGCTGAAGGTCCAGGCCGGAAAGAGAGTCATTGCCTGGACCCGCGACGCCGTCCAGGTCGCGGCCTTCCACATCGACATCCCCGCCGG
Source organism: Corallococcus sp. CA047B (assembly GCF_003612065.1). Classification (NCBI taxonomy): domain Bacteria; kingdom Pseudomonadati; phylum Myxococcota; class Myxococcia; order Myxococcales; family Myxococcaceae; genus Corallococcus; species Corallococcus sp. CA047B. Next base: position 9,197 of record NZ_RAWD01000013.1, on the reverse strand, counting down.
CGTGACGTCCATCGACGTGCACTCGCAGTTCCTTGGCGCCACGGAGCCGCGCGTGGGCCCGGTGGTGGCCACGTCCACGATGCTGGACCTGCAATGGCACAACCTGGTGCTGTATCCTGCGGGCCACTACGCCCGGCGCATCACCTATGTGGCCAGCGTGAAGCTGCCGCCCGCCTGGGAGTTCGCCACGTCGCTGACCGTCGCCCGACGGGATGGTGGTGAGGTCCGGTTCCAGCCGGTGACGCTGGACACGCTGGTCGACTCACCTGTGATTGCCGGCCGTGCCTTCAAACGCATCCTGTTGAGCGACGATCCCGTCCCGGTCCACGTGAACATCGTCGCCGACGACGCCGCGGGGCTCGAACCGCCTCCCGAATTCGTCCAGGGCTACCAGGCACTCGTGCAACAGGCCTACCGGCTCTTCGGCTCGCAACACTACGACCACTACGACCTGATGGTCTGGCTGTCGGACGGCTTCGGCCCCAGCTACTTCGAACACCTCCGCTCCGGTGAGAACGCCGTGCCCGCCGATTTCTTCACGACCTGGAAGGACAGGCCCGAGCGCCGTGGACGTCTGGCGCATGGGTTCGTTCATTCGTGGAACGGCCTGTTCCGCCGTCCCGCGGAGATGTGGACGCCGGACTTCAACACGCCGGAGCGCGACTCACTGCTCTGGGTATTCGAGGGATTGACGTCCTACTGGCAGGACGTGCTCACCACCCGGGCGGGGTTGTGGACGCGGGAGGACGCGCTCGACGACTGGGCCGCGACCGCGGCGGCCATGGCCAGCCGCCCCGGCCGGCGCTGGCGCCCGCTCCGGGACGTGACCAATGACGCCGTCGTGCAGCGCCGCAAGCCGCTCTCCTGGCAGGGCTGGCAGCGCGACATGTTCGATGCCTACTCCGAGGGTGCGTTGATCTGGCTGGAGGCCGACACGCTGCTCCGGGAGCGCAGTGGCGGCCGCAAGTCGCTGGATGACTTCGCTCGTGCGTTCTTCGGCGTCCGCGCGGGCAGCCAGGTGACGATGACGTACACGCTGGAAGACATCGTCACCACGCTCAATGACATCCTGCCCCATGACTGGTCAGGCTTCTTCCGCTCCCGGATTGAAGAGACGCGCGACGCCCCGCCCCTGGGTGGAATCACGCAAGGCGGCTACACGCTCGCCTGGAGCGAGGAACCCACGGACGCCGTCCGGCGGGCCGAGGCGGCGAGCGGGAACGTGGACCTCGGCGACTCCCTCGGCATGATGCTCGCGAAGGACGGCAAGGTGCTCCGGGTGGATTGGGAAGGGCCTGCCTTCAAGGCGGGCCTGCTGCCCGGCGCGGTGGTGACGGCCGTGAACGGGAGCCCCTACGACGCGCAACGACTGAAGGACGCCGTCAAGGCCACCGCGCACCAGGAGCCCTTGCGGCTCTCCTGGCGCCAGGGCACGGCCACCCGTTCCGCCCTCATTCCCTGGCATGGGGGGTTGCGCTACCCCCGGCTGCGGCGGGTCGAGGGCACACCGGCGATCCTGGATGAAATCCTGGAGCCACGCGACTGACCCGGAGGAAGTCGCAACCGGCGGGGATGGAAGGGCAAACCCAACCGCCAACGGCGACTCTTGCCGGTCCGAAGCGCCGGATCGCGGCAGGACTTACCGTCCTCACAGGTCGCTCCAGGGGAAGCGGCCTTGAACGTGGATTGGCCCTGCCCTTGCTTTGTCGACGTCATGTTCGCCCCTTCCGTCCCGGTCCACCTGGGCCGGGGCTGGCACGGTGAACCTGAACCACAGCTGGGAGCCAGTGCGATGATGATGGGAAGAAGCTGCATCCTTGGAGCAGTCCTGCTGACGGCCGCGTGTGGTGTCTCCAACCCTGAACAAGAGGTCGCGGAGGACGACGTCACGGCGAAGACGTGCCTCCCCAACTGCCCACCGCCGACGAAGATCGCCTTCGCGTCGAACCGGGGAAGCGACCCCGCCCACCCCATCAACACCTACGACATCTTCGTGATGGGCACCGATGGCACCGTGCTGACCCGCCTCACGAGCGACCTCGTGATGGACCGGCGCCCCAAACTCAACAAGGCGCGCACCCGGGTGGTCTGGCAGCGAGACTACGGCCAGACGTCCCCGTACTTTGGCGACTTCGAGATCGTCGCCGCCAACATCGACGGCAGCAACATGCAGCGGCTCACGAACTGGGAAGGTGATGACGAACAGCCTGCCTTCAGCCCCGACGGGACGCGCATCGTCTTCGCCCACTGCGCCTCCCGGTGCAGCCTCTACCTGATGGACGCCAACGGCGAGCACCGGACCCTCCTGGCCACGGACCTGCAAGGCTCCGGCAGCTACCTCACGCCGAGCTTCAGCCCCGATGGCCTGAAGGTCGTGTTCGGCTACGAGGCGCTGAGCACGTCGGACATTCCCTTCCGGGGCATCTACCGCATCAACGTGGATGGGACAGGACTGGTGAGGCTGAATGAAGGCCCCTCCGACTGGACCTCGTTCTTCCCGGTCTACAACGCGGCGGGGACGAAGATTGCCTTCACCGCGAGCATCTCGGTGCAGGGCCTGTTCGAGCGGGACCTCTACTCCATGAACGCGGACGGGACGGGTCTGGTCGCGCTGCAGAACGGGCCGGAGGACGACCAATGCCCGGCCTACAGTCCTACTGCCGATACCCTGGTGTTCGAGCGCCTCCCGGGCGGCACGAGCAGTGGCGAAATCTTCATGCGGTCCGTCAACGGCACCCTCACCAACCTGACGAACACCGTGAGCGCGCACGACGTCGAACCGTCCTGGCAGTGACGGAAGCCCGGTGAAACGGCGCGCTCAAGCTGCCCGAGTCTTTTTGGAGCGTATTGACAGTAAGTGCGCTGATTGTCACGATGTGCAGATGCCGGCGACGATGACAGATGACGAAGCAGCCGCGCGGCGCGCGAGGGTCCTCGTCGCCGCGCGGTGGTGCTTCCTCAATTTCGGCTTCGCGAAGACGTCGTTCGAGGATATCGCCAAGCGCGCCAGGCTCTCGCGCACGCTCCTCTACCGGATCTTCAAGGACAAGGAGGAGATCTACCGGGCCGTCTTCGTGGACTGGCTGGTCTCTCGACACCCCGCGGCGAAGCAGGCGGCGAACGGTCCGGGCAGCGCCTATGAGCGCTTGCTCAGCTTCTGCCGTCTGATGGTGTTCGAACCCTGGGCGGAGATGGTCGGGGCACCGATGGGGAGCGCGTTCCTCGAGGCCTGTGAGCTGATCGACCCCGAGGGTGAGGCGCTCTACCAGGAGGTCGCGCTCGAGTGCGTCGCCGCGATCCTGGGCGACGAAGCGAGCGCCGAGGTCTTCTTGCTCGCGCTCGACGGTTTGCTCGCCGACAAGCCCCCGATGGAGGTGCTCGAGCAGCGGACGCAGCTCCTCGCGGCGCGCTTCGCTCCTCGCTCGTCGAAGAAAGGCTCAAGGTCATGACCGCGTCAGGTGAAATCCAAGAGCTCGTCGTTGTCACCGGTGCATCCACCGGCATCGGTGCGGCCACGGCGCGCGAACTGGCCGGGCGGGGGTTCCATGTCCTCGCGGGTGTTCGGCGCGACCGGGACGCCGACGCAATTCGGGGGCCGGGGATTGAGCCGCTGATCCTCGACATCACCATCCCTGAGCACATTCGGGCGCTGGCGGCTCGAGTGCACGCAGACCCGCGGGGCCGGGCCGTGCGGGCGCTGGTCAACAACGCCGCCGTCGGGGTCAACGTACCGTTCGAGGCCTTCGCCATCGATGAGTGGCGACGCCTGTTCGACGTCAACTTCTTCGGCCACATCGCCGTGACCCAGACACTCCTGCCGGCACTGATCCGCAGCAAGGGGCGCGTGGTCAACATCAGCTCCGTAGGCGGCAAGGTTGCCGGGCCCACCTATGGTCCCTACGCAAGTACAAAGTTCGCGCTCGAAGCCGTCAGTGACTCCTTGCGACGTGAAGTCGCTCCGCTCGGCGTCCGAGTGGTTGTGGTCGAGCCGGGCGGGGTGCGCACGGAAATGCCCGGCCGGGTGATCGCCACCGCCAATGAGCTCGCCTCGGCCATGCCGCCCGAGCTGAGCCAACGCTATGGCGGCCTGGTTCAAGCCATCACCGCGCAGACCGCGGCGTTCACCGGGCCCGGGTCGGGCGTGTCCGCTGACGCCGCGGCACAGGTGATCGCCAAGGCCGTGACAGCGCGCAAGCCGCGCATTCGCTACACCATCGGCCGCGACGCGGCACTGCTCACTCTTCTGGCGCGCATCCTGCCTGATCGAATACTCGACGCCGTCTCCGCCGCCGGCCTGCGTCCCTATTTTCCCAAGGAGAGCCAATGAGCATCACGACTCCGCGCGATGGCTCGCGGGTAGGTCGGCGCTCGTCACCGGCGCGGCTGGGGACGCCACTGCTGCTCCCCTCCAGGGACGCCACGAAACCGGGGCAACTTCACGCCTCTGGGGAGCTTCCCGAGGCGCTGTGCGGGGGTAAGGGGAGTGGGCCCTCCTGGATTCGAACCAGGGACCAATCGGTTATGAGCCGACAGCTCTAACCGCTGAGCTAAGGGCCCCCTCGGGTCTTCAACGCCAGACGTGACAGACATCCTCGCGCGGCGCGGGCTGACTATCTCCCCGCGAGCGCGCCCGTGGCAAGGACTCGCCGTCAGCCGTCCTCGCGGTCCTTCAGCGCCACCCGGAACACCTGCCCGCGCTGCGCCACGGTGACGCCCTCCGCGCGCAGCCGCTTCGCCTGCTCGTGCGCCACCGGGGGCGCCAGCGTCCCGTCCGAGCGGATGACGCGCCACCAGGGCACCTGCGTGGCCTGTCCCGGAAGGTGTTTCAACTCCCGGCCCACGCCGCGCGCCGCGCCGGGCCGCCCCGCGTAGAGCGCCACCTGCGCGTACGAGCGCACCTCGCCCCGGGGAATGGAGCGCACCTGGCGCATCACGGTCTCGGAGAAGGGCAGGGGAGCAGCGGGCTTCTTCGGAGGCACGCGGAGACCTCGGGGTGAAAACGAGAAGGCCCCCGTTCCACGACGCGCGGGAGCGGGGGCCTTCAGGACAGCTCAGGAATGCGGTCTAGCTCTCGACGAAGGAGCGCAGGCGCTTGGAGCGGCTGGGGTGGCGCAGCTTGCGCAGCGCCTTGGCTTCAATCTGACGGATGCGCTCGCGCGTCACCTCGAAGTCCTGGCCCACCTCTTCCAGCGTGTGGTCGCTCTTCTCGCCAATGCCGAAGCGCATGCGCAGGACCTTCTCCTCGCGCGGCGTGAGCGTGGCGAGCACCTTCCGCGTCTGCTCGGCCAGGTTCATGTTGATGACCGCGTCCGCGGGCGACACGAGGCTCTTGTCCTCGATGAAGTCGCCCAGGTGGCTGTCCTCTTCCTCGCCGATGGGCGTCTCCAGGGAGATGGGCTCCTTGGCGATCTTCAGGACCTTGCGCACCTTGTCGAGCGGCAGCTCCATCTTCTCCGCGATCTCCTCCGGCGTCGGCTCGCGGCCAATCTCCTGCACGAGGTAGCGGCTCGTGCGGATGAGCTTGTTGATGGTCTCGATCATGTGCACCGGGATGCGGATGGTGCGGGCCTGATCCGCGATGGCGCGGGTGATGGCCTGACGGATCCACCAGGTGGCGTACGTCGAGAACTTGTAGCCGCGCTTGTACTCGAACTTGTCCACCGCCTTCATCAGGCCGATGTTGCCCTCCTGGATGAGGTCCAGGAACTGCAGGCCGCGGTTCGTGTACTTCTTCGCGATGGAGACCACGAGGCGCAGGTTCGCCTCCACCAGCTCGCTCTTCGCGCGCTCCGCCCGCTTCTCACCCAGCCGGATGGCGTCGTAGTTGCGGCGCAGGGCGTCCACGGGGAGGTTGGCCTCCTCCTCCACGCGCTTGATCTTCCGCACCGCGGTGCGCACGTCGCGGTCCAGGACCTCCAGCTGCTCGGCGGTGAAGTTGAGCTGCTTCTGGAGCTTCTTCGCGATGTTCGGGTTCTCGCGAGACTCCTTCAGCTGCGGGCGCAGGTCCTTCATGGAGACGCTGTAGCGACGCTCCAGGTCGCCCAGCTCCTCCTCGGCCTTCTCCACGCGCTCGATGAGGCCCTTGAGGTTCACGACGATGCGGTCCACCTGCTTCTTGTTCAGCCGCATCTCCTCCAGGACCTCCATCATCTTGGTCCGAAGGTCCTTCACCTCCTGCTTCAGCTCCTTCTTGCGCACCTCCGTGAGCTTCTTCTTCCCGGAGAGCTCCTCCTCCAGGACCTCGCAGTCCTTGGCGAACTTGCGGAAGCGCTCGATCTGCTTGGAGATCTGCTCGATCTTGTTCAGCTCGCTCTGCGCGAGCTGCGCGGGAGCCTCGGCCTCGGAGACCTCCTCGACGGCCTCCTCCGCGTTCTCCGACTGGGCCTCTTCGGGCGCGTCCTTGATGACGTCGCGCACGCGCAGCTTGCCCGTCTTCAGGCGGTTGCTGATGTCCAGGATGTCCGCCACGGCGACGCGGCAGGCGAGCAGGGCGCGAAGGACTTCCTTCTCACCCTCCTCGATGCGCTTGGCGATCTCCACCTCGCCCTCGCGGGTGAGGAGGCTGACGCTGCCCATCTTGCGCAGGTAGAGGCGGACGGGGTCGTTGGACTTGCCACCCGGCTCGTCGTCCTCGTCCTTCTCGTCCTCGTCCTGGTCTTCCTTCTCTTCCTCGACCGCGACGGTGGGCTTGATCTCGTTGGACTGCGCGGCCTTCTGCGCGTCGACGATCTCGATGTCGTTGTCGCCGAACATGCTCATCACGTCGTCGATTTGATCGGACGACACGATGTCGGCGGGCAGGGCGTCATTCACCTCGTCGTAGGTGAGGAAGCCCTTCTCGCGGCCGGCGGCGAGCAGGTCCTTCACTTCCTTGCGTTCGGCGACCGGGTCCTCCTCCACGTCGTCCTCGACGGCGTCGGGGTCGACCTGGACGGCGGCGGCGGCCTCTTCAGCGGCCTCCTCCGGGTCCACGTCGTCGGCGAGGGCGGCCACGCCCTTCTTCTTCTTGATCTTCTCGGGTGCCTCGGCGGTGGCGTCCTTCGCCACCAGCTCCTTCTCCTCGGCATCCGCAGCCTTCGTCACCTTCGCCACAGGGCTTTCCGGTGCCTTCTTCTTGCGGATCACCGGATCCACCTTCTTCTTGGTGGGCTTCACGGATGCCTTGGAGGGCTTCTGCGTCGGCATTCGGGTACTTCTCCTTAAGAAAATCAGGTGCTTTGGCCTGGGCGAGCCGGCCGATCTACCGCAAAGTCGAGCTTTCTTACAAACGCGAACTCAAACCGGTTGCATTGGTGCCTTTGTTCCCGTTCCCGAGGAGGCGGGCCTGAGCTCGTCCAGGACGCGCTTGCGGAGCGCCAGCAGCTCCTTGCGCTCGGACAGCAGCTGCCGCGTCTCCTCTGTCAAATCAAAAGCCCCCGGCGTCTGTTCCGTAGCTCGCTTTATATAAACGAGCCGCTCGTCGATCCGCCGCACCATGATGTCGCGGCACACCTGGACGAACTCCCCCTCCAGCTCCGAACCCCCGGCCGAAAGCCGGCGGCCGGCCTCCAGGAGCGCTCGCTTCACCACCTCCGTCGCCTCGAAGAGCGCCTCCTCCACCCCCTGCCCGGAGGTGGTCTGGGCCAGGACCATCCTGAGCCCCATGTGTGACAACTCATCACACACGCGGAAGACATCCCGGGTGAGCAGCCGGGGCTCCCGGAGCACGGCGGCCACGTAGAGGCACTCGGATTCCGGGGGAGGGCGCTCCGCCTGGGGCTTGGGCACCGGGCGGGGGACGTCCTGGGATGCCATGGGGACGCCGCCCGGCCCGGAGACGGGCTTGGGCGTGGGAGGCGGCTTGTACTGGAGCGACGTTTCAATCTGCGCCGGCATCCAGCCGAAATGCCCCGCCAGCGCGCTGATGAGGGTGGAGCGCGTCAGGCCCGGGGGCACCTGGGCGGTGACGGGCTTGAGCCGCTCCAGGGCGGCCATCTTCTCCTCGAAGCTCGCCTGCTTGCCCGTGGGCAGCAGGGTGGCGAAGAGGTAGGCCGTCAGGGGCTGGGCGCCCTCCAGCAGCTTCTCCACGCCGTCGGTGCCCTCCCGGCGGGCGAACACGTCCGGGTCGTCTCCCTGCGGCAGGAGGGCCACCCGGGTGGGGGCGCCCGCGGCGAGCAGGGGGCCGGCCAGGCGCTCCACGGCGGCGAGCCCCGCCGAGTCCCCGTCCAGCAGGAGCACCAGGTCGCGGGCCTCCGCGCGCTTGAGGCCCTGGAGGTGGCCGGCGGTGAGGTTGGTGGAGCACAGGGCCACCGCGTGGCGGACGCCCACCTGGTGCAGGCCGATGCAGTCGAAGTAGCCCTCCACGAGCACCGCCGTCTTGCGCTTGTGGATTTCGTCGCGCGCCTGGTCCATGCCGAAGAGCGTCTCGCTCTTGTTGTAGAGCCGGGACTCGCGCGAGTTGAGGTACTTGGGCCCGTCCTCCGCCGCCACCAGCCGCCCGCCAAAGGCGATGGGCCGGCCCTCCGGGGCGCGGATGGGCACCATCAGCCGGCTGCGGAAGAAGTCGATGCAGCCCTCCCCGCTGTTGCGCTTCGTGATGAGGCCCGCCTTCAGGCCCCACTCCAGCATCCCGTTCTTCTGGAGGCGGTCGGCGAGCAGGCTCCATTCCGCGGGCGCCCAGCCCAGGCCGAAGCCCTGGGCCACCTCGTCGGTGACGCCCCGGCTGGCGAGGTAGGCCCGCGCGGAGCGGCCCCCGTCCTCCCAGAGGAGGGAACGGAAGTGTTCGGCGGCGAAATCCGTGGCCTCCTTGACCTGCTGGCGCTCCTTGAGGCCCGGGTCCTGCGCGGCCTCCAGGTCGATGCCCACCTCCTGCGCCAAATCCCTCACCGCGTCCTGGAACGTCTTGCCCAGGTAGCGCTGGATGAAGGACACAGCGTCGCCGCTCGCACGGCAGCCGTGGCAGAAGTAGAAGCGCTTCTCCGGCACCACGTAGAACGAGGGCGTCTTCTCCTGGTGGAACGGGCAGCGGCCCTTGAACTCGCGGCCGGCCTTCTTCAGCTCCACGTGGCGGGACACCAGCGTCACGATGTCCACGCGGTCGAGGACCTCCTGGATCTTGTGTTCTGGAATCACGACGCCCCTCCCTGCATCCGCATGAGCGCGGCCATCCGCCTGCCATCCTGACGGCAGGGCCTGACACCTGTCTCTTATACATATCT
>NZ_RAWD01000139.1:0-23913 GCF_003612065.1 Corallococcus sp. CA047B | reverse complement strand
GGTCAGCGGAGCACGCTGAGCGTGGAGTTGGCGGCGAATCCCCGGTGGGGGTCGGGCTTCGGGGTGTTCGCGCGGTACGTGCGGGGGCAGGACTACTACAACATCCTCTTCCTGGAGCGCATCAGCCTGTGGCAGTTCGGGCTTGTCTTTGAGCTGAACCCGGGCACGCGGTTGAAGACAGACAGCGAGAAGCCGCCCGGCTTCCAGTGACGTCCGGCCCAACGTGGGATAAGCACGGCGCCGACATGGACACCTCCGCCTCCCCGCGCACCGTCACTGGCCGCGTCGACGTGCATCCCCGTGGCTTCGGCTTCCTCACCGTGCAGAAGCCCGGTGCCCCCGAGGTGCTGTCCGCCTTCATCACGCCACCGGACCTGAACCCCCTCTTCGCCGGTGACATCGTCTCCGCCACCGTGACGTCCTCCGCCGAAGGCCGGTGGACCGCGTCCGGCCTGTCGCTGGTGGAGCGCTCGCGCACCGTCGTCTACGGCGAGGTCGTGGCGCGCCGGGGCACGTTCTTCCTGCGCATCGACAAGGAGGTCTCCAACACCGAGTGGCCCCTGGACCCGGGCTCCACCCCCGTCCAAGCCAATGACGCCGTCGTCGCCCGCATCGCGGACGGCAAGGTCGTCCTGCTCTACAAACTGGAACCCGGCGCCGACCGCTCCCTGGAGCGCGTCATCGCCCGCCACGGCCTGCACCGCGACTTCCCGCAGGAGGTCGTCGCCGAGGCCCTCCGCGCCCGCGAGGTTCCCCACGCGCTGGGCACCCGCCGCGACCTTCGCGCCATCCCCACCGTCACCGTGGACGCGCCCTCCACCCGCGACATCGACGACGCCATCTCCGTGCTGCCCGCGGGCCCCGACGGCGCCGTGCGCCTGCTCGTGTCCATCGCGGATGTCGGCGAGTCCGTGAAGGAGGGCAGCGCCCTGGACCTGGAAGCCCGCGCCCGCGCCACCAGCGTGTACCTGGCCGGCCGCGTGCTCCCCATGCTCCCGGAGGAGCTGTCCTCCCACTGGCTCAGCCTCGTGCCCGACCAGGAGCGCCACTGCCTCACCGTGGAGCTGAGAATCGACCCCGACGGCCGCGTCACCTCCGCGGACGTCTATGAGAGCCTCATCCGCTCCTGGGCGCGGCTGAACTACGACGAGGTCGCGGAGTTCCTCGACGACGGCACCGTGTCCCCCGCCATGGAGTCCGTGCGCGAGGCCATGCCCTGGTTCCGGCTGGCGGCGGCCCGCCTCGCCGTGTCCCGCGCGGCCCGGGGCGGCATGGTCATGTCCCGCGACGAGGCGCGCTTCACCTTCGACACCGCCACCGGCGCCGTGTCCGGCCTCTCCGGGGAGAAGGACACCTCCGCGCACGGGATGATTGAGCGCTTCATGGTCGCCGCCAATGAGGCCATCGCCATGTGGCTGATGACCCGCGGCGTGCCCACCGTGTTTCGCGTGCACGAACAGCCGGACCCGCAGCGCGTGGCGGACGTGAACGCGTTCGCGCTGCACTCGGGGTTCGCGGCGGGCTTCGGCGCGCAGCTGACGCCCCTGGCCCTGGCCGCGTTCGACCGGCAGATCTCCGGCGCGAAGGCGGAGGCCGCCCTGCGCTCCGTGCTGCGCCGCTCGCTGGGCCCGTCCCGCTACACCGTGAAGCCCGGCCCCCACTTCGGGCTCGCCGCACCCCTGTACCTGCACTTCACGTCCCCCATCCGCCGGTACGCGGACCTCGCCGTGCACCGGCTCATCAAGGCGTACCTCCAGGGCCGCCGTGACTTCGTGCACGAGGATCCCGAGGTCGAGCTGCTCTCCCAGCACATCAACCTGCGCGCCCGCTCCGCCAATCGCGCGGAGGTGGACCGCCATCACGAGCTGGAGGCCCGCTTCATGGCCACCCGCATCGGGCAGCAGTTCCCGGCGCGCATCGTGCGCGTGAAGCCCTTCGGCCTCGTCGCGCAACTGGATGGCATGTGGGTGGAGGGCATGGTGCCCGCGGACGGACTCGCCGGAGGGCCCTACCGCCCGGACGCGCGTGAACTCTCCATGGTGGGCGCCAAGCGGACCTTCACCGTGGGCATGCCGGTGAAGGTCAAGGTCGTCTCCACCGACGAACAGCTGGGCCGCGTGGAGTTCTCCCTGGTGGAGTGACGCTCAGCCCGCGAGCGGCAGGCCCTCCGTGGACTCCACGAGGGCCTTTTCACGCACCCACCCGAGCAGCCCGCTGGAGGACTTCACCAGGTACCAGACGTCGCCCCCCCTGGGCGGCACGCTCGCGGCCAGCACCTGCACCTTGGAGCCCTGCGCCGTGGTGGCCACCACCGCGGACCCGGTGCGGGCCTGCGCCAGCGGGAAGGACTTCTTCACCGTGGCCTCCACGCCCACCGCGTACAGCTCCTGCGGCACGGGGTTCAGCTTCCACGCCTTGCGGTCCAGCACGTACTTGTCCCGCCGGTGCCAGAAGCCCATCCACGTGTCCACGAGGACGATGCCGTTGCCCTTCGCCTCCGTGAGGGCCCGCACGTCGCCCAGCGGCTTCATGCCCTTGCCGTCGTAGCCGTAGAGGAAGAAGCGGTGGTCGTCGTCCACGTCGCCCACGGAGTGCACGAGCAGCTCCTTCCATTTGTCGCCCGTGTCCAGGTCCACCACGCTGAAGCCGCTCACCTCGTTGCCGGCCGCGTTGCCCTGCACCGTGGCCGCGCCGACCTTCAACGTGAACTTCCCGTCCGCCCCCGGCGTCAGCGACACCGCGTCCGGCTTGCCGTCACCGTCCAGGTCCACGTTCGCGGATTTCACGGGCGCATCGCCCTGGGCTCCCGCGGGAGCGGCGAGCAGCACGGCGGAGGACAGCACGGCCAGCAGGGATGTCTTCACGGGAGCGAACCTTGGGTCAGGCAGGGCCCCGGGCACGCGGGCCCGGAGTGCACGGAGGCGGACAGGCTAGCGGGCCGGCCCCGGCCCGGACACACCGGCCTTCACCCCGAGCGGCGGAAGCGCCCCCGGAAGTGCCGGTCGAGGAACGCCTCCGCCTGCGTCAGCGCCTCGCGGGCCTCGGGCGGAAGCGTGGAGGCCGCCGCCCGCACCTGTCGCATCGGAGCAGGCCCCCCTTGCGGTGAAGCCAGCGCCCGGGCCACGGCCTCCACCCGCGCATGGGCGGCGTCCACCACGCCCTTCGCCTCGTCCAGGGACACCTCCCCTTCCGCCAGCGCGTTCAGCAGCTGGCAGCGGTAGCGGCGGCAGGCCTCCGGGCGCTCCAGATAGGCGGTGCAGCGCCGTCCCTCCAGCGCCGCGCAGGGCTGGGGCAGGATGGTGCCACCGTCTTCTCGCGTGGTGAGAGGCAGTCCAAGTCGGGTCAGGGCCCCCGACTCGTTGGGTTGGAGCGGCACCTGGGTGAAGAGCGTGCCGTCGCAACACATGCCGCAGTGGAGACAGAGGGTGGACAGGGGCATGGCGCGCGTTCAGGGGGCCCCGCTTCCGACGGGAGACGGGGCCGTCCGGCATAACCGCTCAGAGGGGAGGGAGTCATCCCGGACGTGTTTCACGAAGGCTCACGGCCCTCCAAGGCAGGGGACGCCCCCACCACCTGACATGCGACATGCCCGGGGTGTCCGGTGTATCAGAATGAGCTGCCTTTCGTGGGTAGCGCGTGACCCGAGGATGGGACATGCATGCACCCGTCTTGGAAGGCCATGCGTCTGTCCGTGGAAGAAATTCTCCACCCGTGAGAAGCCACTCCGCGACAGTCCAAGGGTCGCTTGGTGACAAGGCCCGCCAGACCGAGTGCATGCAGGGCGAATCATCTCCACTCTGTGGGAATCCGAGTTCCCCGGGTCACCCGTAACTGGGGAGAGCACAGTTTCTTCGGACGTCGTAGGATCATGCCTCGTAGGACATCGAGGGAGCCCCCAATGCACACGGACACTCAGGACGCGCCGGCCGGCCGCGAAACCCTTCTCGGATATCGGGTGGGGACGGAGTTGAGCGCGGCGGCATCGTTTGGCGCGCACTTCTCGCCCGGGCGTCTGGTGCAGCTGTCCCTGGAGCATCTCACGCTGCACCTGGAGTCGCGCACCGTGCCCCGCAAGGGACAGGCCGCTTCGGTGGTGGTGGGTGAAGGCGAACGGTGGGCCACCGCGCTGGACGCGGAGGTCATCGGCGTCAATGACTCGCGGCCGGAAGTCAGCCTGCGCTTCGTCGCGCCGCCGCTGGACGCGGGCCGTCGCATCGTGGGGCTCCTGGAGTCGCTGCGCGACAACGGCCTGTTGCTCGCGCCGGAGACGCGGCCGGTGTGGCGCGAGCAGATCGACCGCGCGGACCGCGTGGCGCGCATCTGTGAAGCGCTCGCGTCGCGCCAGGCTCGCGGCGTGCTGCGCGGCCAGGACGGTCAGCGCGTGGAGGTCACCGCCTCCTTCTTCGAACCGCTGCAGGACATGTTCGGCTGGCGTCTGCACGGCGCGCTTCCCCCCGGCCCCTTCACCGTGGAGGCCTTCGGCTACAGCAGCGTGGTGCACCTGCAGGGAGAGGCCGCGCGCGTGGAGGGCGAGCTGCTGGTGATGCCGGTGCCCACGTCCATCGTGCGCTTCCGCCACCGCTGGCTGCGCCGCACGCAAGCCAGCCCCTCGTGCACGCTGGACTTCGACCACCCGCTCTGGCCCCAGGTGCATGTGAGCCGTGGCCTGCTCGACGTCTCCTACGAGGGCCTGTCCTTCCTCACCGAGCCCGGCGAGGACCTGATGTACCCGGGCCTGCGCCTGCCGGTGGTGGAGGTGGCGCTGGACGGCCACGCCCCGGTGCGCCTGCGCGCGGAGGTGCGCAACATCTCCAGCACGCCCAACGGCCGCCGTTGTGGCGTGTGCGTCCGTCCGCTGGACGCCGAGGGCGCCCGCGCGTGGCGCGCGCTGGTGGAGGCCCAGGCCCATCCCACCACCCAGGTGGAAGGCGACTGGAACGACTCCACCTGGAAGCTCTTCGAGCGCTCCGGCTACTTCCGCCTGCCGGGCAAGGAGCCGGTGAAGTTCACCAGCCTGCGCGAACAGTTCGACACCACGCAGGACAAGCTCCAGGAGAACCCCCGCCTGGGCTACCGCGTGGTGCGCCCCGCGGAGGACGGCATGGAGGCGACGCTGTCCGTGCTCAAGCCCTACGCCGGAAGCTGGATGGCGCACCAGCTGGCGCGGCACCAGCCGGCCAACAGCCGCTCCACCGCGCGCGAGGCGCTGCGCGACATCTACCTGCGCGGCTACGAGCCCACGCAGGCGGATCCGGAGGTGAAGTGGTTCTTCGCCTACTGCGAGGCGAACGTGCGCTGGGTGCGCTACACCAAGTTCGACTTCGCCACCTGGTACGCGCACACCGGCCAGACGTGCCTCGTGCCCTTCCGCCTCATGGAGGGCGAGGTGGACGGCACCTGGCCCGCGCCCGCCGGCATCCAGTTGGATGCGCCCACCGCCGAGGAGCGCGCGCGCTTCTTCGAGAAGGTGGCCACCACCCGTCCGGAGGCCTACCGCGAGGCGCTGGACCTGGTGCCGGAGCGCTTCGACCTGAGCGCCACGCGCACCGGCTGGGGTGAAGCGGGCCTGTCCCGCGAGCGCGAGCTGGTGGTGGCCCGTCACGAGGGCAAGGCCGTGGCGCTGGCGGTGTTCGAGTCCGCGCAGCCGGGCCTCAACCTCTTCAACGTGCTGGACGGCGTGCGCCTGGTGCCGCTGGAGGACGACGCGCGCCCGGAGGTGCAGGACGCGTTCGTGGCGCTCCTGGGCCGCGCGGCGGAGTGGTACCGCGCTCGCGACCGCAAGGTGTTCGTCCACTACGTGGAGGGTGCGTGCGTGGAGTACGCGGAGCGCGTGTCCCTGGCGGACCTGGGCGAGGGCAAGCTGTGGGTGATGTCCGCCCGACTGCTGCCGGAGTTCCTGGAGCACCTGTGCGAGTCCACCACGCCTCGCGCGTCGTGATGGGCCCCGGCTTCATGCTTCACCGCACGGCGGGCCGGGTGTGCCCCGGCCCGCGGCGGTCGGGGCTTTAGAGCCCTTCGTCGTCCGGGTCCGGGTAGGACTCCAGCTCCTCGTCCTCTTCCTCCACCGGGGCCGGGGCCTTGGCGTTGCGGCCCTTGCCGCCGCTCTTGGTGGCCTCCGCGGCCGGCAGGTCCGTGTCCGGGCCCACGACGTAGCCCTGGCGGCCCTGCTGGATGCGGCGCAACAGGCCCTCCTGCTCCAGCGCCTCCAGCAGGCGCGCGAAGGTGGAGAAGCCGTGGTCGCGCTCGTCGAAGTCGGGCTCCTTGCGGACGATGGTCTCCTTGATGAGCGACGGGTTGAGCGGGCCCGTGGCACGGCGCAGCAGGCTCTGCACGACCTCGCGAGCGATGGCCGGCACCTCCGACTTGTGCTTGCCGCCCTTGCCCTCGTGGCCTTCCTTGGCGGAGGCCTCGGCCTTGTGGCCCTTGCCCTCGTCCTTGCCACCCTTGCCGCCGCGCTTGCCGCGGCCCTCGTCCTTGTCGCCCTTGCCCTTGCCGCCGTGGTCCTTGTCCTTCCCACCGTGGGACTTGGGCCGCATGTAGATGAACTGGTCGCACGCGTTCACGAACATGCGGGAGCTGGCTTCCTTCACCGCCAGCCCGATGACGGTGCGGCCGTTCTCACGCAGCTTGTACGCCAGCGGGCAGAAGTCGCTGTCGCCGGAGCCGATGACGAAGGTGTCGATCTGCTCGCGCGCGTAGCACAGCTCCAGCGCGTCGATGACCAGGCGCATGTCCGCGCTGTTCTTGCCGGCGCGGGTGGAGGGGGGCACGTCCACCAGCTCCACGCCCACGTCGTGCAGGCGCACCTTCGCGTCCGCGAAGCGCGACCAGTCGCAGTAGGCGCGGCGGAAGACGACCTTGCCCTGCTCCAGCAGCTGGTCCAGCGCGGGCTGGAGGTCGAAGTTGTTGGAGCTGATCCCGGTGTTGGTGACCAGGTTCTCGAAGTCGATGAAGAGGGCGATGCGGTGCTGCTCGTCGGTACGTCCAGCCAAAGGTGCCTCGTATTTTTGCCGCGCTCACGCGGCGCGAGAAAAGACAGGCAGGGGGCAATCCGCGAGGGGTTGTTGGCCCGTGCGCGCTCCACCCTACTGTGTTGCCGCTCCCACGGGCACGGCCCGTGTTCTGCCGCTGAACATTCAGCGCCTCCCACCCTACGTTCACGGGTGAGCCAGGGAGCAGTGCTCCCACGCCACGGAGGTGTCACGATGATGCGCAGATTCCCCAGAGGATGGCGAGCAGTGCTGTGGAGCGCGCCCATGCTCGGCCTGTTGCTGGCCCCGGCCGTGGGCCTGACGGAACCACCCAACGTGGGCAGGGCCCAGGATTTGGGCTCGCACGAATACACCGAGCCGGCCAGCACCAGCCCCTCCAACGCGGTGGGCACCGTCCCGGACACCACCCCCTCGCGACTCACCCAGAACCTCTCCATGCGGCAAATCACTCCCGACGTGGACCGGATGCGTCAGGTGACGGGGCCGGTGGTGAAGCGGGACGGGCTGATGCTGTTCGTGCGGGACGTGTCGGGGCCGGTGGTGCCGCTGGACATGAGCGCGCTGCAGATCAACAAGCTGCCGCAGAAGGGCCAGGAGGTCGTGGCCGTCTACCAGGTGGAGGGAAAGACCAACAACGTGGCCCTCTCCCTGGATGGTGAGAAGCAGTAACAGCGCGCCCGTGGAAGGCGGGCCGCGGGCACGGGCCCTCAGTTCGCCTTCGCGCCGCGCACCTCGTCCAGCACGCTCAGGTCCACCAGTCCCGCGATGTCGTCGCTGGGAATGAAGCCCAGCTCCTTCGCGTGACGGGCGGATGTCGCGAGCGCGGCGGGCACCGGGTCCAGGCTGGGCTCCAGGCGGGAGAAGGCGTCCTGGAGCACCGGCGCCGGCAGGGGCTTCTGGGTGAGCTGGCCGAAGGCGGCGTTGGCGGACGTGGCGAAGGCGGCCGGGTCCGCGCGCCAGCGCTCGGTGAGCCTGACGTGCGTGCGAAGGAGCGCGGCGATGCGCGAGCGCTGCGTCTCCAGCACCTTCTTCGTCGTCACGACGACCGTGGTGGGGAAGCGCTTGCCCGGCCACAGGTCGCGCTCATCCACCAGGATGTGGCCTCCTCCTTCGGCCAGCATGCGCGCGCCCCAGGGCTCCGGGACCCAGGCCCCCTCGATGGCGCCCTGGAGGTACTGGCCCAGGATGTCCGGGTTGCTGATGGGAATCACCTGCACGTCGCCGCCCGCGTCCGTGGAGATGCTGAGCTTCTGGCCCTTGAGCCAGGTGCGCAGGGCGATGTCCTGGGTGTTGCCCAGCTGCGGCGTCGCCAGCTTCTTGCCCTTGAGCTCCGCGGCCGTCTTCGCGTTCTTCACCACCAGCACCGCGCCGCCGTTCACCGCGCCCGCGATGATGCGCAGCTCCCGGCCGGCCTTGAGGTACGTGTTGATGGCGGGCCCGGGCCCCACGTAGGCCACGTCCACGGAGCCCGCGACCAGCGCCTCCATGGCGGCGGGGCCCGCGTTGAACTGGCGCACCTCCACGCGGCCCATGCCGGGCTGCGAGCCGAAGAGCCCCTCGGAGTTCGCCACCAGCGCCTGCGCGTGCGTGATGTTGGGGAAGAAGGCCACGCGCAGGGGGGCGTTGGCGCCCGTGGGCGTGTCGCTCTTGCAGGAGGCGATGCCGGTCAGGACGGCGCAGAGGACAAGAAGGTGTTTCATCGGGCGCGCGGAAGGCATTGCCGTCACGCTAGCGGGCAAACCGTGCCCGGTATCAATGCCCTTGAGGGAGAAGCGTCGTGGGGCTCACACCGGGCTCAGGTGGACGTCAGACCCCACCGGCGCCGCAACCGCGTCTCCACCGTCTGGAAGAGGACGCGGTCCACGGTGATGCCGATGAGGATGATGGCCAGCATCACCGCCATCACCTGCGACACGTCCATCAACTCGCGGCCCATGGTGAGCAGCTGGCCCAGGCCGCCGGAGACGAAGAGCAGCTCACCCGCGAGCAGCGCGCGCCACGCGAAGCTCCACCCCAGCTTCAGGCCGGTGACGATGCCGGGCAGGGCGCCGGGCAGGAGCACGCCGAAGTAGAAGCGCAGGCCGCGCACGCCCAATGTCCGCGCCACGCGCGCCAGCTGCGGGTCCAGGCCGTTGACCGCGTCCTCGGTGGCGATGGAGATGCCCAGCACGCTGCCCATCACCACCACGAAGAGGATGGCGCTGTCGTTGAGGCCGAACCACAAGAGGGCCAGCGGCAGCCAGCAGATGGAGGGCAGCGCCTGCAGGCCCATCACCACGGGCTTCACCGCGTTGCGGAAGAAGGCCAGCCGCGCGATGAGCAACCCCAGCGGCACGCCCATGGCCACCGACATCAGGTAGGCGCGAAACAGCCGCCCCAGCGAGCGCGCCGTCGCGCCGCCCATCCGGCCGTCGCCGACCATGGCGATGAGCGTCTCCACCACCTCCAGCGGGCCGGGGAACAGGTGCTTGTTCCACACGCCCGCGCGGGTCAGGCCCTCCCAGAGGGCGAACAGCAGCGCGATCATCCCCAGCTTCTGCACCCACTTCAGCATGGCGGATACCTCACCGGCCGGTCACGGCACTGGGACGCGGCAGGCTGGAGGGGGTCTTCGTGCGGCGGGGCGGCACCGGCTCCAGGCGCTGGGCTTCCAACGGTGAGCCCTCCACGGCGCGCAGCCGGTGGCGGATGTCGCGGGCCATGGAATCCAGTGACGGGTCCTCCAGCGAGCGGGGCATGGGCAGGTGGATCTCCAGGTCCTCCACCACGCGGCCGGGGCGGGGCGCCATCAGCACCACGCGGGTGCCCAGCATCAGGGCCTCCTGCACGTCGTGGGTGACGAACACCACCGTCTTGCCGGAGCGCAGCCAGATGGCCTGAAGCATCTCCTGCATGTGCACGCGCGTCTGGGCGTCCAGCGCGCCGAAGGGCTCGTCCATCAGCAGCACGGTGGGGTCCACCGCGAGCGCGCGGGCCAGGCTGGCGCGCATCTTCATGCCGCCGGACAGCTCGTGCGGCAGCGAGTCCGCGAAGCCCTCCAGGCGCACGCGCTGGATGAAGGTGTCGGCGCGCTCGCGGCGCTCGGAGCGGGGAACGCCCCGGGCCCCCAGCGCGAAGGTGATGTTGCCGCGCACGGTGAGCCAGGGGAACAGCGCGGCCTCCTGGAACATCAAGAGCCGGTCCGGCCCCGGGCCCTGGATGGCCTTGCCGTCGATGGACACCGTGCCGCCGGTGGGCGCCACGTGGCCCGCCAGCGCGTAGAGCAGGGTGGACTTGCCGCAGCCGGAGGGGCCGAGCAGGCAGACGAACTCGCCCGAGCGGACGTTGAGGTTCACGTCCTGGAGCGCGACGACCTTGTTGGAGAACTGGTGACCCAACTGGGCAATGGAGATCTTCGCCCGGTCCGCGTTCACGTTGGCCGGCCGCAGCAGGCGGGGAGCCACCTTGCGCAAGCCACGCAACCGCTCGATGAGGCGTCGCACCATTCGCCACAACCTATTCATCTGCCCCGGGGTCGCATAGGCGCGTCACCGGAAGCGGGCAGGCGCCTTCCACTGTAGGACAGGTGGGGCCAGCCGCGTCGCCTGGCAGGCTGCTTCCGGAGGAGGGCGGTCCCGCTAGGGGAGGGCCGCGCGTTCCGCCTTGCGATGGGCCAGGGTGCGGGAGAGCAGCCAGAGGCTCACGGCGAGCACCAGCAGGCCCACGCCGGTGAAGGCCCCGCCCACGCGCAGCGACGCCTTGCGGTCATCCCGGAACACCGCGAGGGCGTCCGTGCGGGGACCCGCCAGGTAGCGCTGGACGCCCTGGGCGAAGGCGGTGGCCTCCGCCTCATCCTCCGTCCACTGGAAGGCGAGCGGCTGGGGGCCGGAGGCCGTCTCCAACTGGGGCCGGAAGATGGGCGCGGCGCCGCTGCGCCGGCTGCGGCTGCGGTCCACCTTCACGCCGAGGATGTCCTGGGGCGCGTAGCGGCCGACCTCCTCCTGGCCCAGCCAACTGGAGCGGGTGAGGACGCACGGGGCCTGGGGTTCGCACCGCAGGTCCATGCGCGCCATCTGGCCGAGGAAGAACACCCCCAGCACCAGGAAGGGCAGGGCGAGCATCAGGAAGGCCGTGGCACCGATGGCGGTGGCGCGACTGCGACGGTAGGGGGGCGCACGCACGGCCTGCGTCTATAGACCCGCGGGAGTCCCGGGGGGCAGTGCTTTCGCGCGCCCGGAAGCGTCGCCCTCCAGGCAGGCAGGCGGCGCGGGGTGTTCAGCGCCGGGGCCCGGGTGGAGATGGCCGGGACGGTGGAAAAGCACTTGCGACCTGGGTCGGGGGTCCGCACCCCTTGTCCAGGGACACCGCACGTCCCCAAAGGAGTCAGCCGCCCATGAAGGCCGTGGCCATCACGTTCCCCTCGCGCGAGGTGCGGGTCCTCGACGTTCCCGAGCCGCGTCTGCACTCCCCCACCGAGGTCAAGGTGCGCACGCTGGAGGTGGGCGTCTGCGGCACCGACCAGGAGATCCTCAAGGGCGACCACGGCGTGGCGCCCCAGGGCGAGGACCACCTCATCCTGGGCCACGAGTGCGTGGGCGAGGTGGTGGAGGTGGGCGCGCACGTGCAGGGCCTGAAGGTGGGGGACCTGGTGGTGCCGCGCGTGCGCAGGCCGTGTCCGCACACGCGCTGCCCAGCGTGCCGCCACGGCCATCCGGACTTCTGCGTGACGGGCGACTACACGGAGCGCGGCATCCAGGGCGCGCACGGCTTCTGCGCGGAGTTCTTCGTGGAGGACGCGGCGTACCTGCACCGCGCGGAGGATGAACTGCGCGGCGTGGCGGTGCTCACCGAGCCGCTCACCATCGCGGAGAAGGGCCTGCGCGAGCTGGTGCACATCCAGTCGCGGCTGCCCTGGAAGCCCACGCCGGGCAAGGCGCTGGTGCTGGGCGCGGGGCCGGTGGCGCAGCTGGGCGCGATGGCGCTGATGCGCGCGGGTTACGAGACGACGGTCTATTCGCGCAGCCCCAAGCCGAACGAGAAGGCCGCCGCCTCCGAGTCCATGGGCGTTCCGTATGTGTCCTCCAAGGAGGTCACGGTGGAGGCGCTGAAGCAGCGGCTGGGGGGCGGCGTGGACATCATCTACGAGGCGACGGGTGCTTCGAAGGTGGCCTTCGATTCGCTCAAGGTGCTGGAGGAGAACGGCGTGCTCATCTTCACCGGCGTGCCCGGGCGCGAGGAGCCGCTGGAGCTGCATGGCGACGAGGTGCTGGGGCAGTTGGTGCTGGGCAACCGGGTGATGTTCGGCACGGTGAACGCGTCGGACAGTGACTTCAGCGCGGCGCTGGAGGACCTGGCCCGCTTCCGCGCGCGCTGGCCGGGGAAGCTGGAGCAGCTCATCACCCAGCGCCATCCGCCGTCGGAGTTCGCGAAGGTGGTGGAGGCCAAGGGCGGCATCAAACACGTCATCACGTTCCAGGAGCATGCCCGGTGAATCCCAATTTGGACCTGAAGGGTGGCGTGGCCATCGAGGACCATGGCGTCATCGGAGACCTGCGCACCGTGGCGCTGGTGGGCCATGAGGGCACCATCGACTGGATGTGCTACCCGCACTTCGACAGCCCCAGTGTCTTCGCGGCGCTGGTGGACCCGGAGAAGGGCGGGTACTGGCGCGTGTCGCCGGAGCCGGACGGGGTGATGAAGCGCCAGTTCTACTGGCCGGACACCAACGTGCTGGTGACGCGCTTCTACACGCCGGACGGCGTGGGGGAGCTCATCGACCTGATGCCCCTGGGCAAGGGCGCTAGGGCGGAGGGGCGTGAGGTCCTGCGCCGCATCCGCGTGGTGCGCGGGCAGATGTCCTTCCGCATGGAGTGCTTCCCGGCGTTCAACTACGCGCGGGACGAACATGAGACGCACGTGGTGAACGGCGGCGCGGCCTTCGTGTCCAAGGGCCTGAGCATGCAGCTGGTCACGCCGGTGAAGCTGAAGCAGGAGGGCCGGGGCGTCGTCGCGCACTTCACGCTGAAGGAGAGCGAGTCCGCGGTCTTCACCCTGCGCGAGGGCGGGGTGGAGGGCTGCCACCACCACCTGCACACGCACGACTCCGCGGAGAAGCTCTTCCGGGACACGGTGGACTACTGGCGCCACTGGTTGTCCAAGTGCAAGTACACGGGGCGGTGGCGGGAGATGGTGCAGCGCTCGGCGCTGGCCCTGAAGCTGATGACGTTCGAGCCGTCGGGCGCCATCGTCGCGGCGCCCACGTGCAGCCTGCCGGAGTCCCCGGGGGGCACGCGCAACTGGGACTACCGCTTCTGCTGGTTGAGGGACGCGGCCTTCACCGTCTACGCGTTCATGCGCATCGGCTTCGACGAGGAGGCCGCCGCGTTCATGCGCTGGGTGGAGGCGCGGTGCGCGGAGTCCGGGGATGGGCCGCTGCCGCTGATGTTCTGTCTGGACGGCACCCCGGTGCCGAAGGAAGAGGAGCTGGAGCACCTGGCCGGCTACGGCGGCGCGAAGCCGGTGCGCATTGGCAACATGGCGTCGAAGCAGCTCCAGTTGGACATCTACGGCGAGCTGATGGACTCCGTGTATCTGTCCAACAAGTACGCGGCGCCCATCTCCTATGACTTCTGGCGGCACCTGCGCCGGCTGGTGGATTGGGTCTGCGAGAACTGGCGGATGCAGGACGAGGGCATCTGGGAGATCCGCGGCTCGCGCCGGCACTTCGTCTATTCGAAGCTGATGTGCTGGGTGGCGGTGGACCGGGCCATCCGGCTGGCGGACAAGCGCAGCCTGCCCGCGGACCGCGCGAAGTGGCTGACCACGCGCGACACCATCTTCGAGGAGATCATGGAGAAGGGCTGGTGCGCGCAGAAGGGTGCGTTCATCCAGGCCTACGGGCATGAAGCGCTGGACGCGGCGAACCTCCTGATGCCGCTGGTGTTCTTCCTGTCGCCGGTGGATCCGCGGATGCTCTCCACGCTGGACCTCATCCGCAAGCCGCCGCGCGAGGGCGGCCTCACGTCGGACGGGCTGGTGTTCCGCTACGAGGCGGACGCGAAGCTGGATGGGATTGAAGGCAGCGAAGGCACCTTCAACCTGTGCAGCTTCTGGCTGGTGGAGGCGATGACGCGCGCGAGCGCGGCCCGGCCGGACCTGCTGGACGAGGCGCGGCTCATCTTCGAGCGGATGCAGGGCTACGCGAACCACCTGGGGCTCTACGCGGAGCAGACGGGCATGTCGGGCGAGGCGCTGGGCAACTTCCCGCAGGCGCTCACGCACCTGTCGCTCATCAGCGCCGCGTACAACCTGGACAGGACGTTGGGACGCCACGATTGACGCAAGGAGACTGTTAGAGTGCGGGCACCCGCCATGTCCGACCTGTACCCGCTGCTGTTCCGCTTCGCCGTGAAGGCGGATGCCCACTACGACGTGCTCAGCCGCCGCGTGCGCAAGGGGCTGGGCATCGCCCCGCCGCTGCGCATCCTGCCGTACCGGGGCTACGGCACCCCGGAGCGCGTGGTCATCAAGGCGCGCGTGCTGGAGGAGCGCAAGGTGAAGCCCTCGCGCCAGCGGCACACGCTCTTGAGCAGCGCCGTCGCGTCCTACAAGCGCTACATGACGCGGGAGATCGCCAGCGCGCACGTGGCGGTGCGCTGGGGGGACAAGCACTGGGAGGGCACGACGGACGAGGAGGGCTTCCTGGAGCTGTGGGTGCCGCCGCCGTCGGGGGTTCGCTCGGGCTGGCACATGGTGGAGTTGGAGCTGCTGTCACCGGAGCCGGAAGGGGTCCAGCGCGTGTCGGCGCCGGTGCGGGTGGCGGGGGCGAGCGCGGAGCTGGGCGTCATCAGCGACATCGACGACACGGTCATCGCCACGGGGGTGACGGATCCGCTCAAGCGTGCGTGGGCGCTGTTCCTCACGGAGCACCGGGGGCGGCTGCCGTTCCCGGGCGTGGATGCCTTCTACGCGGCGCTCCAGGCGGGCGCGAGCGGCACGGCGGACAACCCCATCTTCTACGTCTCTAGCAGCCCGTGGAACCTCTACGAGCACCTGGACGAGTTCCTCTCCATCCACCGCATCCCCATTGGTCCGCTGCTGCTGCGCGACTGGGGCCTGTCGCGCCATGGCTTCGCGCCGGGCGGGGGCCACGGGCACAAGCTGGACAAGATTCGCGGCGTGCTGGAGACGCTGTCGCATCTGCCGTTCGTGTTGATTGGCGACAGCGGGCAGGAGGACGCGGAGCACTACCGCACCATCGTGCGCGAGTTCCCCGGCCGCATCCGCTGCGTCTACATCCGCAACGTGCCGGGGCGCTCCAAGCGCGGCGCGGAGATGGCGAGCATCGCGGAGGACATCCGCGCGGGCGGCAGCGAGCTGGTGGTGGTGGACGACACGGTGGCCGCGGCGAGGCACGCGGCCCGGGCCGGGTGGATCCGCTGGGAGGAGGTGCCGGAGGTGGAGGCACACCGCCGCGAGGACGCCGCGCGAGGTGCTCTGGGCGACCGGGGCTGAAGATTTCCAGTCACTCCGTGATGGCAAGCGTCACGGAGGCGTCACGCGGGTGTTGTCGCTTGAGGGTGGGGACGGGGGTGTGGCAGAGCGGGGCTCCCCTCGTTTCACCGCTCAAGGATGTGACCATGCTTCGACACCGGGTGCAGTTGTCCGTGCTGGCTTCCGCGCTGTGGTTGGGTGCGTGCAACGCGCCGCCTGCCCCGACGGAGGAGCCCACGCCGACGCCGGAGGCCACGCAGTCGGTGCGCTCGGTGGCGTCGCGGCTGAGCCAGATTGAACTGGAGTACGAGGGCCCGACGGCGCTGCTCGAGTCCGACATGGAGGCGGGCAACGAGGAGTGCGACACGTACAACAACTGGTGTGACGGCACGCTGGAGGTCTACAGCTTCCCGTGGACGTCCACGCAGGCGCCCACGGTGGCGGACGCGGTGGAGTCGGTGTTCGCGCTGCGGCAGGACGACCGCATCCCGTTCCGCTTCCAGGGCAACGTGCCGTTCAGCACGATGTCGCAGCAGCTCTTCTTCTTCGACGCGTTGGACCCGCACCTGTTGACGGAGCTGGGCAACGGCACGGAGCAGGTGCAGATCGCCTACTACTACGCGTCGTACCTGGTGGCCGCGGGCGCGCACGACTGGAACCACCTGTTCATCGTGCTGTTCCCCCAGTCGCACCGCGTGGCCGTGTTCAACCTCGTGAACCACGAGACCTGAGCCGTCGCGGTCAGGACCTCACGCCACCGGACGGCCACTCTGCATGTGGACCATCCGGATGGCGCGCTCCATCAGCTCGCCCTGGGCGGAGCGCTTGTCTCCGGTGGCCGGCGGAGTGCGCCGGCGCCACGTTCCGTCCGAGGCCAGCTCCCAGGAGCCGCTGGTGTCCACCATGCAGCGCTCCACCACGTCGCGCACCTGGGCGCTCAACGACGGCTCCTCCACCGGCGCCAATATCTCCACGCGGTGGTCCAGGTTGCGCGGCATCATGTCCGCGGACCCGATGTAGCAACGCGACGTCGCGCCCCGCTCGAACGAATAGATGCGCGGGTGCTCCAGGAAGCGGCCCAGGTTGGACACCACCCGGATGTGCTCCGACACGCCCGGCACCCCTGGCCTGAGGCAGCAGATGCCGCGCACGTTCAGCTCCACCTTCACCCCCGCGCGCGACGCGTCGTACAGCCCCCGGATGATGCCGGGGTCCACCAGCGCGTTCATCTTCATCAGGATGCGCGACGGCGTCTCCGGCGTGTGCGCCGCGATGGTCTTCTTGATCTCCTCCATCAGCCCTTCGCGCATGGTGAGCGGCGCCACCAACAGCTTGCGGAAGGAGCGCGGCCGGCCAAAGCCCGTCAGGAAGTTGAAGACATCCGCCACGTCCGCGCCAATGTCGGGGTCGGTCGTGAACAGCCCCAGGTCCGTGTAGAGCCGCGCCGTCTTCGGGTTGTAGTTGCCCGTGCCGATGTGCACGTAGTGCCGCACCCGCTCGCCCTCGCGCCGCACGATGAGGATGGCCTTCGCGTGGGTCTTCAGGCTGGGAATCCCATACACCACGTGCACGCCCGCCTCTTCCAGCGCGTTCGCCCAGCGGATGTTGGTGCGCTCATCGAAGCGCGCCTTCAGCTCCACCATGCACACCGCCTGCTTGCCGTGCTCCGTCGCGCGGATGAGCGCGGGCACCAGCGGTGAGCTGTCCGACGTGCGGTACACCGTCTGCTTCAGCGCCAGCACGTCCGGGTCCTCCACCGCCTCGCTCACGAAGCGCTCCACCGACGTGGTGAAGGATTCGTAGGGGTGGTGCACCAGCAGGTCCCCCCGGCGCATCGCGGACATCACCGTGCCCCCGCCGTCCGGGGACTCGTTGTCCGTGCGCAGCCGGGCCTGCGTCACCGGCGTCCACGGCGGGTCGCGCTGCTCCGTGAAGCCCGGCGTCATGGCCAGCGACATCACGTCCGCCAGGTCCAGCAGGCCGTGCTCCTCGTAGACCTGCCGGGGCTCCAGGGACAGCGCCTCCACCAGCGGCTCCAGCAGCTTCGCGCTCATCCCCGCCTGCACCTCCAGGCGGATGACGTCCCCGAAGCGGCGCTGGGAGAGCTCCGTCTCCACCGCCTTGAGCAGGTCCTCCGCATCCTCGGACACGGTGAAGTCCGCGTCGCGCGTCACGCGGAACAGGCTCCAGTTGAGCACCTCCATCCCCGGGAACAGGTCCCCCAGGTGCTGGGCGATGATCTCCTCCAGCGGCACGAAGAACGAACCCGGACCGCCCTTGAGCGGCACGAAGCGCGGCAAGATCTCCTTGGGCACCTTCACCCGCGCCACGCTCTCCTCCTCCGCCACCGGGTCGCGCAGCAGCACCGCGAGGCTCAGGGACAGGTTGGAGATGTACGGGAAGTGCCGCCCCAGCCCGATGGCCAGCGGCGTGAGCACCGGGAAGATCTGCTCGCGGAAGCGCTGATCCAACTGCGCGCGCTGATCCGCGTCCAGTTCCTTCATGGACAGGATGCGCAGGCCCTTCTCCGACAGCGCGGGCCGGAGCACCTTCTCAAAGCAGTCCGCGTGGCGGCGGCCCTGCTCCAGGATGCCCGTGTGCAGCTTGTCCAGCGTGTCGCCCGGGGACGCGCCGTCCGGCACCAGCCGCCCCACGCGCGCGGCGATCTGCTCGTGCAGCCGCGCCACGCGGATCATGAAGAACTCGTCCAGGTTGCGCGCGTAGATGGAGATGAACTTCAGCCGCTCCATGAGCTGCACTTCCGGCGCCTCCGCCAGTTGCAGCACCCGGTCGTTGAACGCGAGCCACGACAGCTCACGGTTGAAGAACAGGTCGCTGTCCGTCACCTCCGTCCCTGGCGGAACCGCGTCCCGCTCCAGGACCTTCTGGGTGACACCTTTCGCGGCGGCGCGCTTCGCCATGACGTGTGACTCCTCGAGCAGACCCGCACTCAGGATGTGCCCTCTAGCAGTCCCGAACCGGCTCGATTGTGAACTCGCACGCCTGGCCTGGAACCGGACATCCGGGCATATCCCACCCCGTCCGACCCCGGCAGCGACCGGTGAGGCAGGGGCGGTGTGGGCTTTCTTGCATCCCCTTGCATCCGGGGAGCGCGGGCGGCATTCAGAAGGCGTGAGCGCCCCTGACAGCCCCCTGCGAGTCGTCCCCGGCGATGCCCCGATGGACACGTCCCCGGCCGCCCTCTTCTCCGCCTTCCGCGAAGGGCATCAGAAGAAGCTGGGCCGCTTCAGCTTCACGTGGTTCGTGGCCGCCGCGGTGCCCCTGTTCCTGGCCGTGGGCTTCTTTTTTCTTTGGCGCACCAACGGAACGACCTTCTCCGTCATCACGCCGCACGGCATCAAGGTGGTGCGCGCGGGCATGTCCAGCCAGGAGGTGAAGGGCCTGCTGGGCTATCCGCTCACGCTCCAGAAGAAGGGCGACCAGGACTGCTACCGCTACGGCCGCCCCAACTTCCGCAACGACGTCTTCGTCGTCTACTCCGTCTGCTACGAGGAGGGGCAGGTGCGCGACGTGCTCGCCCACCAGTACTCCGCCTGGCAGGTGGACCCGACCACCGGCGCCTTCGTCGCGCCGGGGCAGGGAACGCCCGCCCCCATCCAGGAGTAGCCGGAGGGGCAGGCGGTCCGTTCGGGCTCAGCCCTGCGCGAGCCCTGCGTCGGCGCCTTCGAAGGTCACCTTCGCCAGCGTCATCACGTGCTCCACCGCGAGCAGGTGCCACGCCACGTCCATCATCTGCGCGGAGGCCGCGGGGTCGATCATCGACTCGCGAAGCTGGGCCTCGCTGATGCCGAAGGGCTCCGAGGACTCCTTGAGCAGCTCCAGCGCGACCTGCGGCGTCAGCTGCAGCTTGTCCCGCTGGGCGATGGCGCGCAGCACCAGGGCGATCTTCAGCCGGCGCTCCACGTCCTCGCGGATGCCCGGGTGGTGCAGCCAGCCGTCCAGCGCTTCCTGCTGCTCTTCCAGGCTGAAGAACTTCTGGGCCAGCGTCTCGCCCTCCATCTGCAGCCAGCGGCGGCGGATCTCCTCGTCCACCAGCGCCTTGGGCACCTGCACGTCCGTGCGCGACACCACCGTGTCCAGCACCAGGTTGCGTGCGTCCACCCAGAGCAGGTCGGCCATCTCGCCTTCCATCTCCTCCACGATGGAGCCCATGACCTCCTCGTGCGTGGCGCCGCGGCCCAGCTGCTGGAGGAACGCGTCCGACTCCGTGTCGGGCATGCGCACCTCGCGCGCGGCCTTCACGTCCACCAGGAAGCGCGCCGGCATGCCGCGAAGCTGCTCCGCCGGGTAGTCGTCCGGCAGGATGAGGCCCACCTCCACGCTGTCGCCCACGCTGGCCTCGGCGATGACCTCCGAGAAGCCGGGCAGCATCAGCTGGGGCGCCAGCTCCATCCAGTAGCCCATGCGCGTGCTCAGCGGGATGAGCCGGCCGTTGGCGTAGCCCAGGATGTCCAGCTGCACGTCGTCGCCCATGGCCAGCGCTTCACCCTCGGCGCGCTGACGGACCTCCGCCTTGGCCCGCGCCAGCTCATGGAAGCGCTCCAGCAGGTCCTCTTCCGTGAGGTCCTCGCCCGCGGGAACCCGGACGTCCAGGTTCTCCAGCGAGGGGGGCTTCACCTCCGGCAGGTCCGCCTGATGGCCCAGACCGGGGGCGACCGGCAGGCGCTGCACCAGCTGCTGCACGGGGGCCTGCGCCGGGGAGGCGAGGGGCTCCGGAGGCTTGCTGGTGGAGCCCGCCGGCTTCTTCGCCGGGGTGGAGGAGGCGGACGCCTTGGCGCCCTGCGACTTCGTGGAGGAGGCAGGACCGGACGCCTTGGCGCCCGGCGACTTCTCGGAAGGGGTCTTCTTGCTGGCCACCGGTGGGCCTCCTGGCAGATAGCGACCGTGGTCCCAGATGGGATTGAAACGAGCGCGTCTCACCCGGTGGTGCCTAGCAGAAAACCGGCCTCCGGTGACAACCCCGGACGAACTGTCCGGGGGTCGGACCGGGTACGACGACTACCCGAACAGGCCGCCGACGAAGCTGGAGACGGCGGAGACGGCGGCGCCCACCTGGCTGACCACCGGGATGTTGGTGGCGGCGGCGATGGAGCCCACGGCGGTGATGACGCTCGTGACCTTCTTGGTGGTGCTGGCGTTCGGGTCACGCACGGTGGAGACCGCGTTGGCCGTGTCGAAGGCGGCGATGGCGATGTTGGCACCCGGCGCGAAGCGGCCGGCGGCCTTGGCCAGCGTCCCACCCGCGGCCTTGGCGGCGGCGGTCGCACCGGCCTTGGCGGCGGCCTTGCCACCCTCCGTCAGCGCGGCGCGGGCGGCGGCGCGGGAAGCCGTGCCGGTGATGACCTTGGCGGCGACGCCGCTCTCCTTCACGGCCGCGCTCACCGCGGTGCGCACGCCGCTCTTGATGGCCTGGCTGGTGCCACCCTCGAAGGCGGCCTTGGCGGCGGCGCCCGCGGCGGCACGCGCCAGCTTGGGACCCGCGTTCGGGACGGCGGCCTTGAAGGCGCTGCTGGCGGCCTTGTAGGAGCTGCCGAACTTCTGCACGTCACGGGCGATCTCCAGCCCGCCCTTGACGGTGCTGACCGCGCCCTTGCCGGCGGTGGCGACGGAGCCGAGCGCCTTGTTCCAGTCCTCGCTGCTGCCGCTGCGCACCGCGTTGCGCACGTCGCTGATGGCCGTGCCCGTCTGGCCCACGAGCTTCGCGGCGCTGGTCAGCGTGCCGAGCGCCTTGCCCGCGATGCCGAGCTTGCCCTTCAGGTCGAGCTTCGTCTTCGGGTCGGTCGCCTTGGACACCAGCTTGTCGACGTTGCCCTTCAGCGTCGCCTTGAAGCCGTCCGTCTTCAGGCTCTTGACGTTGTCGAAGCCGTCCTTCACGGCCGTCTTCACCTTCGTGAAGGTGTCGTAGCCCTTCTTCGCCTGCGTCCCGATGTCCTTCGCCGCCTTGATGGGGTCCTGCTTCACCTGGCGGATGGTGTTGCTGACGGTGCGGCGGGCGCTGTCGATGAGGCTCATTTGCGGGCTCCCTCGTGGAGATTCGAGGAAATGGGATTTGGAAAAGCGATGACTGCTGTGCGGGGATTATCGCCTCCACCCACGATCAGTTGCGTAGCACCCCCACAAAGCCCGGGAATGTGGTTGTGCGTCATCAGGAAATGTGCGCCCGGGTCGGTCCCGGACATGCACATCAGGAGCTTGCCCCACACATCATTGACCCGATGCGTCAGCGGCAGTCCCGGTCGGCGCCGTCCGCCGCGCCGTCCGCGTCGTCCTGGCAGTGGCCGGCCTCGGAGTCGGACGCCTCCGTGATGTGGAGGGTGTAGCGGATGGGGGTGTCCTTCTCCGGGTGGGCCATGCCGTCCACCACCACCAGCACCGTCTGGCCCTGGGCCAGGGTGAGCTTCAGCGCCGGGGCGCTCTTCGCGATGGGGCGGGGGTGGGAGGCGCAGCCCAGCTCCACGCCCCGGCAGCCGGTGAGGACGTAGAGGGCGTTGCCGGCGGCGTTCGCGTCGTCGCCGGGCGAGGTGTCGAAGACGTAGGTGCCGGCCCGGGGCGCCGTCCACAGGTGGGCCCGGTCCTGCTGGAGCAGCGCGCCGCAGGTGCCCTGGAAGCCGTCGCCCGAGCCCGCGGTCTCCCCCTGGAAGGTGACGGGCAGCGCGCTGCCCAGGTCGTGGTGCGCGCAGCCCTGGCCCTTGCAGCCGGGCTCTTCACGGCACTCGGTGTCCGCGCAGTCCACCCAGCGGTCGCCGTCGTTGTCCATGTCGTCGAAGCAGGCGCCGGCCTCGCTGGCGCGCAGCGCGTCGATGTGCAGCTCGAAGAAGCCCTGGGTGAACGGCCCTCCGGCCGCCGCGTCCACCGTCACCAGGACCTGCTGCCCCTTCGTCAGAGGCACCGCCACCCGCGCGCCGCCGCCGTAGCTGATGCCGCCCGTGGCGCACGCCAGCTCCGCGCCGCCGCAGCCGCCCGCGTACACCGCGAGGATGGAGCGCACCGCCGAACGGGCCGTGTCGAAGGTGAAGGTGTCCGTCCGGGGCGCCGTCCACAGGTAGCCCCGGTCCGGTGCCCCCGCGCCCCCGCATGAGGCGGCGTGGTCGTCGTTGGCCTCCACGGTGGAGCCCCGCACCGTGGCGGGGAGGGCGCTGCCCAGGTCCCGGTCCGCGCACACGGGATTGGAGGTGGCGCACACGTTGGGGACATCCGTGCCGCCGCATGTCTCCGGCGCGGTGCAGCTTCCACACGACAGGGTGCCGCCGCAGCCGTCCGCCACCGTGCCGCACGTCTTGCCGAGCACCTGACAGGTTTCGGGCCTGCACGCGGCCGCCCCGCACACGTTGGGGGTGCCGCCCCCGCCGCACCGGCTGCCGTCCGGACATGCGCCGCACGACAGGGTGCCGCCGCAGCCGTCCGCCACGGTGCCGCAGTCCTTGCCCAGCGAGGCGCAGGTGGCCGGCGTGCACGCGGCCCTCCCGCACACGTTGTCCACGCCCGCGCCGCCGCACGTCTCCGGCGCGGTGCAGCCGCCGCACTCCAGCACCGCGCCGCAGCCGTCGGACACGCGGCCGCAATTCCGGCCCAGGGCCTCGCAGGTGACGGGCACGCAGGTGCCGGGGCCGCAGACATTGGCCTTCCCCGCCCCGCCGCACGTCGCCTCCGCCGTGCACGCGCCGCACTCCAGGATGCCGCCGCAGCCGTCCAGCACCTCGCCACAGTCCCGGCCCAGCACGGCGCAGGTGGCGGCCAGGCACGCGGCCTGTCCGCAGACGTTGGCCACGCCGCTTCCGCCGCACGCGAGTCCCGGCCCGCACGCGCCGCACTCCAGGACGCCGCCGCAGCCGTCGGACACCGGGCCGCAGTCCTTGCCCAGGGCCTCGCAGGTGGCGGGCGTGCACGCGGCGTGGCCGCACACGTTGGCGGCGCCGCCCCCGCCGCATGTCTCCTCCGGTCCGCAGGCGCCGCACTCCAGGACGCCGCCGCAGCCGTCCGCCACCTGGCCGCAGTCCTTGCCCAGGGCCTCGCAGGGGGTGGGGACACACGCCGGCGGTGCACAGACATGGGGCACGCCGCTTCCGCCGCAGACCTCCGGGGCCGCGCACGTGCCGCACGAAAGGGTGCCGCCACAGCCATCCGGGACGGCGCCGCAGGTGGCCCCCAGGGCTTCGCAGGTGGAGGGGGTGCACGGCGCGGGGCCGCAGACGTTGGGCACGCCGCCCCCGCCGCAGGCCTGTCCCTCCGCGCACGGGCCGCAGTGCAGCGTGCCGCCACACCCGTCCACGGCGATGCCGCAGTCCAGGCCCTGGGACTCGCACGTCATGGGCAGGCAGAGGGTGGTGGAGGGCAGCAGCCGGAACGACGCGTCGTAGGGCTGCGTCGGGCCGCAGGCCACCCACAGCCCCAGCAACGCCACCCAGACCCCCGCACCGCGTCCGCTCCC
>NZ_RAWD01000138.1:0-23972 GCF_003612065.1 Corallococcus sp. CA047B | reverse complement strand
CCGCGAACCACGTCCAACGCTCAGGATTCCTCTGGCGTGTGCGCCACCAGCCACAACGGCGAGTCCCCGCACTGCACCAGGCACTCGTCCCCCTGCCGCGCCAGGAGCGTGCCCGGAGCCGCCTGGGGGTCCTCGCCCCGCCACGCGCGCGTGCGCCGCACCCGCAGCCACCGGCCCTGCAACAGCGCGCGCGCATCCCCGTTGCCCTCGCGCCACGCGGCGAAGCGGCACGCCCGCACCTTCAAGTGCACGGAGCGCGCGGTGTCCCGCCAGTCGATGTCCCGGTACGCCAGGTCGAAGAAGGGCGCGGGCGTCGCCGCCGCGTCCACCTGCGCCTCCCCCACCTCCCCCCGGGCCACGCGCTCCAGCATCCCGGGCAGCAGCCGGCGCGCCGCGCGCATCATCTTCTCGAAGAGGACCTCCTCCGTGTCCTCGTCGATGACGGGGAACGTGCCCTGCACCAGCACCGGCCCGGTGTCGAACGTCGCGTCCATCCGGTGGAACGTGAGCCCCAACTCCCGCGCGTCGTCGCGCAGCGCCCAGCCCACCGGACACGGGCCCCGGTAGCGCGGCAGGAGCGACGGGTGCACGTTGATGGCCCCCAGCGGCGCCAGCGCCAACGCCTCCGGCGTCAGCTTCCACGGAAAGAAGAAGGACAGGATGAGGTCCGGCTTCAGCGCCGAAAGCCGCGGCGCCAGGTGCGCCCGCTCGCTCACCCACAGGACGTCCACCGACGGGGGCGCGGATTCGAACAACTGCCCCAGCTCCGCCCACCCCTCCATGTCCAGCGGCCGCAGGCCCCGCACGCCCGCGGGCACCACCAACGCCACCACCTCATGCCCCTGCGCTCGCAGCGACAACGTGAAGTCGTGCGCCACGGACGGGGCCACGGTCAGCAACACGATGCGCCAGCCAGACGCGGCACCGGGAGTCGGCATGGCCGTCTCCTAACAGCTCACACCCGGTGTGCGCCCGGCCTGCGTGTGACACCTTCCCAGAAAATGAAAACGCGCTCGCCCCGGGAGGGAGCGAGCGCGTGGATTCAGGCGGTTTCTGCCTGGACGCCGGAACTCAGACGGCCTTCAGGCGGGGCGTGCGCGTCTTGGGGGCGGCGGAGGCAGCGGCCTCGCGCAGCGCGTCCTTCTTGTCGGTGCGCTCCCAGGTGAAGTCCTTGTCGGAGCGGCCGAAGTGACCGTACGCGGC
The DNA here is from genome assembly GCF_003612065.1 of Corallococcus sp. CA047B. Taxonomy (NCBI): domain Bacteria; kingdom Pseudomonadati; phylum Myxococcota; class Myxococcia; order Myxococcales; family Myxococcaceae; genus Corallococcus; species Corallococcus sp. CA047B. The sequence goes on along the minus strand of NZ_RAWD01000138.1, from coordinate 22,769 downwards.
GGTCTTCTGGTAGATGGGCCGCAGCAGGTCCAGGTGCTCCGTGATTTCACGCGGACGCAGACCGAAGGTCTGGCGCACGGCGCGGGCAATCTGCTCCTCGGGCACGGTGGCCGTGCCGAAGGTCTCCACCATCACGCTGACGGGCTCCGCCACGCCGATGGCGTAGGAGACCTGCACCTCGCAGCGGCTGGCCAGCCCGGCGGCGACGACGTTCTTCGCGATGTAGCGGCCCATGTACGCGGCCGAGCGGTCCACCTTGGACGGGTCCTTGCCGCTGAAGGCGCCGCCACCGTGACGGCCCATGCCGCCGTAGGTGTCGACGATGATCTTCCGGCCGGTGACGCCCGAGTCGCCCATGGGGCCGCCGATGACGAAGCGGCCCGTGGGGTTGATGAAGAACTTGGTCTTGTTGTCGATGAGCTTCTTCGGCAGGACCTTCAGGATGACATCCTCGCGGATGGCCTCCGTGATCTTCTTGTTGGAGATCTCATCCGCGTGCTGCGTGGACACCACCACCGCGTCGATGCGGACCGGGCGGCCGTCCTTGTACTCCACCGTGACCTGGCTCTTGCCGTCCGGGCGGATCCACGGGTGGTTCTTGCGGCGCACCTCCGCCAGCCGGCGGGTCAGCGCGTGCGCGTAGTGGATGGGCGCGGGCATCAGCTCCGGCGTCTCGTCGCACGCGAAGCCGAACATCATGCCCTGGTCGCCGGCGCCCTGGTCCTTCTTGTTGTCCACGCCGCGGGCGATGTCCTGGCTCTGGCCTTCGATGGCCACCATGACGCCGCACGTGTTGCCGTCGTAGCCCATGGAGCTATCGGTGTAGCCGATGCGCGTGATGGTGGACCGGACGATCTTCGGGATGTCCACGTAACAGTTCGTCGTCACCTCGCCCGCGACGATGGCGAGGCCCGTCTTCACGAGCGTCTCCACGGCGACGCGCGCCTGCGGATCCTTGGCGATGATGGCATCGAGCACACCGTCGGAGATCTGATCGGCGATCTTGTCCGGGTGGCCCTCGGTGACGGATTCAGACGTGAACAGGAAGTCGGTAGGCATGTCTTCTCGGGCTTCGCGCTAATCCAGTGACGCAGCGCAGGGGGCGGACAGTAAACGTCCAGTCCCAACAGAGTCAAACCTGACGACAGGGCATCTTATTCGGGGTTGAGTCCATACGGGCGGGCGGCCCCAACGTGGGAGGTGAGGCCAGCGACCGGTTGAATTTTGTCCGTCGCGGCGCGTTCCCCTGGGCTACAGGACTCGCGCCGTTCTTCAGGAGGTCACCACCCATATGAACCTGAACGCCCACTTCCGCTCCCTCTCCGTGCTGGTTGCCGTCGCCCTCGCCGTGCCCGCGTTCGCCGCGCCCAACAAGGCGAACGACGCCATCACCAAGCCGGTGAAGACCGTGGTGCAGTCCGTGCGCTACGAGAAGGACCTCAAGGCCCTGGAGAACCTGGGCGGCGACCAGCAGGGCGCCTTCCTCCTCGGCGACGACTGGACCAAGGCCAGCGACGCGCAGAAGAAGGAATTCCTCCAGCTCTTCCACAGCCTCTTCGCGAAGCTCGCCTTCCCCAAGGTGCGCGAGAACTTCAAGAACCTGGACTCCATCACCTACGACGAGCCGCAGGTGACGGGCGACAAGGCGCTGGTGGGCTCCACCATCTTCATCAACCACCCGCTGAAGAAGCAGGAGATGAAGCTCAAGTATTCCGTGGAGAAGGTGGGCGCCGCGTGGAAGGTCGTGGACGTGTCCGTGCTGGGTGACTCCATGCTCACCGGCATCCGCGACGACCAGGTGCGCCCGCTCTTCAAGGAAGGCGGCTGGGACGGCCTGCTGGGCGCCATGCGTGCGAAGAACAACGAACTCGCTTCGGTGAAGCTGAAGTAATCCAGTCCCGGGCCGCGTCGAGCAGCCAGGCAACCAGGCCACCGTCCTCCCCCCGGGTTCCGGGGGAGGCGCGGGCCGGGTAGGCTCCGCGTCCCCCTCCCCCCGAGCGCCTGGCGAATGACTGTCTCCTCCCCCGCCCCGCGGCTTCTGGTCCGCAGTTTGCCGTCCGCCCGCGAGGTGGATGCCTTCTGCGTCCAGTACGCGCCCCGGGCACCCGGCCATCCCGCCGTGAGGGACCTGCTCCGGCTCCTGTCGGAGGTCCCTGACGACGGGCTGGACGCGCGCCTCGCGTGGGTGGAGCGGTGGATGCACTGGATGCGCGAGCGCATCCCCGCCCAGGGCCTGATGGACGGGGAGGACGCCACGCTGTCCGCGGCGAACTCCCGGCTGTCGCTGCTGGTGCGCGTGCTGGAAGGGGAAGCGCCGCTGCGCCTGGCCGTCACGAAGCTGGTGTCGGGGGTGTGCGCGGGCAGCCGGGGCCTGAAGCTCTTCGCCCAGGTGGGCCTGAGCGGCGGCAACGGCTTCTTCTCCGAGCTGACGGACCGCTTCGTGCGCGGCGTGCTGCCCCCGCCGCCGGAGCCCGGCAAGCTGTCGGAGCTGCTGTTGCGCCTGTTCCCGGTGCCGGAGGACGCGGAGTGGCTGGCCGCGCTGTCCCCGGCGCTGCTCGCGCGGCTGACGGTGCTCGTGGGCGACCCGCCGCCGCCGGACCCGTCCCCCACCGCCCGCGTGCGCGGCGACCTGCTGGACGCGCTGCTGCTCCTGGGCGTGCAGGTGACGGGCCTGGGGCTGGCGGAGGACGTGCGCGACCGCACCCCGGAGCTCGCCTTTCGCGCCTCGCCCTTCCTGCGGCTGCGGATGGTGTGTGACGCGGTGCTGGCGCGCGACGGGGCGCCGGACTCGCTGCGCGACCTGGAGCAGACGGAGGCGGACTGCCGGCGGGTGGTGGCCTCCGTCACGCGGCACCTGGAGCACTCGGGCGTCAGCGTGGACCTGGTGTACCGGCTGGAGCGCATCCGGCGCGGCCTGGACCGGATGGAGGCCATCGCGCGCGTGCTGGGCGCGGCCCGGGGTGAGCCGCGCTGGAAGGAGGCGCTGGAGCTCTTGTCGGACCTCCTGCGGCACGCACACGCGGACCGCTCCGTGCGCGCGCTGGTCCAGCGCAACGCGCGGCTGCTGGCGCGGAAGATCATCGAGCGCACCGGCAACACCGGCGAGCACTACATCACCTCGACGCCGGGCGAGTTCCACCGCATGGTGCACTCGGCGGCGGGAGGCGGGCTGCTCACCGCGTTCACCGCCGCGCTGAAGTTCTTCCTGGTCGGGCTGTCGCTGGCGCCCTTCTTCGCGGGCCTCTTCGCCGCGCTCAACTACGCCGGCAGCTTCGTGGTGATGCAGCTCCTGGGCTTCACGCTGGCCACCAAGCAGCCGTCGATGACGGCCTCCACGCTGGCGGCGGCCATCGAAGAGGACGCCGTCGAAAACGACGACCCCGACGACGCCACCGACGGGCGCATGGAGCGGCTGGCGGCGCTGGTGCCGCGCATCACCCGCTCGCAGCTGGCGGCGGCCCTGGGCAACCTGGGCTGCGTGCTGCCCGTGGCGGTGGCGTTGGCGCTGGGCTTCCAGCTCATCCGGGGCCACGCGCTCCTGTCGGTGGCGCAGGCCGAGCACGTGGTGGAGTCACTGCACCCCTGGCACAGCGCCACGCTGCTGTGGGCCGCCTTCACCGGCGTGCTGCTGTGGATGTCCAGCGTGGCCGCGGGCTGGTTCGAGAACTTCGTCGTCTACCGGCGCCTGCCGGAGGCGCTGGCCCACCACGGCGTCCTGCGCACCCTGCTGGGCGAGCGCAACGCGCGCCGCGTGGCGGACGCGCTGATGCGCCACGCGGCGGGCGTGGGCGGCAGCGTCACCCTGGGCGTGCTGCTGGTGGTGGCGCCCGGCATCGGGGGCTTCTTCGGCCTGCCGCTGGACGTGCGGCACGTCACGCTGTCGTTCGGCTCCCTGGCCTTCGCGGGCTGCACGCTGGGCCCGGCCGCGGTGATGGAGCCCGGCTTCCTGGCCGCCCTCCTGGGGGTGGGCGTCATCGGCATGCTCAACTTCGGCGTGTCCTTCGCGCTGGCCCTGGGGCTGGCCCTGCGCGCCCGGGACGTCCCCTTGCGCGAGGGCCTGCGCTTCGTGGGCGCGATGGGGCTGCGCTTCCTGCGCCACCCGGCGCCCTTCCTCATCCCTCCCCGCGAGGAGGGGGCGACCCACCCCGACGTGCTGGCCGTCCCCCTGGTGGGCCCTCCGGGGCGCTGACGGGGCGCATCGGGCCCGTAAGGCCCGGTTATTCCCGGGAGTTGGGAGGTCCGGACTCGCGCGGCGGTCAGGCGGACGGGCGTGCCCGGCTTCGCTTCCGGGCGGGGTGTTTTGTCGATAGGGTCCCGCGCCCATGAGCGGCAATCCCTCCTCGCATCCCCCGCCCCGCCTCGCCGTCGCCTACGCCGAGATGCTGGTCCGTCGCCCCGGCGCTGTCATGACCGTGCTGCTGCTGCTGCTCGGTCTGGCCGTCTGGGGCACGTCGAAGCTGACCATCAATTCGAACCAGCTGGACCTCATCTCCCAGGACCTCCAGGAGGTGAAGGACGTCAAGCGCGTCATCGACATGGTGGGCGGCAGCGGCTTCTTCATGGTCGCGCTGCGCGGCGACGACGAGGCCACGCTCAAGCGCGTCGCGGACGACCTGGCCGTGATGGTGGGCAAGGACAAGGAGCACGCGCGCTCGCTCACGTACAAGATTCCCGTCGAGTTCGTGCAGCAGAACATGGTGCTCTTCGTGAAGACGGAGGACCTGGCCGAGGGCAAGCGCCGCATCATGGCGTTCCTCAAGGATCAGATCCGCCGCAGCAACCCGTTCTACATCGAGATCAAGAAGACGGAGCCGGTGAAGCTGGACCTGCAGGACCTGGTCGACAAGTACTCCAGCGTTGGCAACAAGAGCATCGCGGACGACTACTACATCTCCCAGGACCGCAAGCTGCTGCTGCTCCTCATCAAGCCGATGTGGGACACGAACCAGATTGGCCAGACGAAGGACTACGTGGAGAAGCTGCGCAAGGACCTGGCGGACTACTCCCAGTCCAACGCCGGTGGCGTGCAGCTGGTGGAGGACTACTACAAGATGGGCGACAAGAAGACGGTCGCCTACGGCTTCACGGGTTCCTACAAGACGGCGGTGGACGACTCGTACGCCATCGAGGAGTCGCTCCAGCCGGTGACCATCCTGGCGCTGGTGGCCATCTTCGCCATCACCATCGCGTTCTTCCGCAAGTGGGCCCCCACGCTCATCGTGGTGAGCGGCACGGTGGCGGGCACGCTGTACACGCTGGGCTTCACCTACGTGGCGGTGGGTGAGCTGAACATGATCACCTCCATCCTGGGCGGCATCCTGATGGGGTTCGGCATCGACTACGGCATCCACTTCATCTTCCGCACGCGCCTGGAGCTGGGCGCGGGCAAGCGCTACGACGTGGCCATCCGCGACGCGGTCATCAACGCGGGCCGTCCGGCGCTGGTGTCCGCGGTGGTGGTGGCGGGCTCCTTCTTCGTGCTGATGGTGAGCGACTTCAAGGGCTTCTCCCAGTTCGGCGCCCTGGCCGGCACGGGCACGCTGGTGCTGGGCGTGACGCTGTTCTCCTGGTGCCCGGCGCTGCTGGCGCTTGCGGGCCGCAGGAACCCGGAGCTGCCGCAGAAGCTGATTGGCGTGATGAAGCCGCCAGCGGTGAACAACGCCTCCGGCAACGAGATGCGCATCCCGCGTCCGGGCCTGGTGCTGGCGGTGGGCTGCGTGGTGGTGGCGGTGGTGTGCGGCGCGGCCATCCCGTGGAAGGACGGCGAGCCCCCCGCGGGCGCGGACTTCTTCACGCGCCTGCCGTACGGCGTGCGCTTCAACTACAACACCCGCGCGCTGATGCCGGCCAACCAGCCGTCGGTGGTGCTGCAGGATGAAATCAACGACCGCTTCAAGATCGCCAGCGACCCGTTGGCCATCTACACCAAGGACCTGGCGGAGACGGAGGCCCTCTACAAGGAGCTGACGGCCGACCCGAAGAAGCGTCCCACCATCTCCCAGGTGATGAGCCTCTTCACCTTCGTGCCGCCGGAAGGCATCGCGCAGGCGAACACGAAGATCCTGGAGGAGTGGCAGGCGGAGCTGAAGGACATCGAGGTGTCGTCGCTGCCGCCGGAGACGCAGGAGAAGGCGCAGCTGTTCCTGAAGATGCTGGAGGCGCGTCCCTTCGACGTGCACCACGTGCCGGAAATCTACGCCACGCAGTTCCGCCACCTGCCCAGCACCCGCCCGGAGAACCACGGCTACCTCACGTTCATCTACCCGAGCGTGGACCTGTGGGACGGCAAGCAGATGCTCCAGTTCGCGGACCAGACGCGCTCCATCAAGGCCATGGTGACGCCGGGCAAGTTCACGGACGGGCCCCAGGGCACGCCGGTGGAGAAGGAGTTCCGCGCCGCGGGCGCCACGCAGCTGTACGCGTCGCTGGCGCGCATGGTGCTGAAGGACGCGAAGCTCACCATCATCCTCACCGCGCTGTGGATCCTCGCGATGCACTTCGCGGACTTCCGCAACGCGAAGCTGGCGCTGGCGTCCGTGATTCCGCTGACGGTGGGTCTGGCGATGATGCTGGGCTTCATGGCGCTGTTCGACATCCGCCTGAACTTCATGAACGTCATCATCCTGCCCATCCTGCTGGGCTTCGGCGTGAGCCACGGTCTGTACCTGCTGCACCGCTTCCTGGAAGGCACGTCCCCGCTGGTGGCGCTGCGCAGCGTGGGCGCGGCAGTGGCGTCCTCCACGCTGACGGCGGTCGCGGGCTTCGCGGCGCTGCTGGTGGCCGGCCACAACGGCGTGCGCTCCATGGGCATCATCGCCTGCATCGGCCTCATCACCACGCTGCTGGTGTCCTTCACGGTGCTGGCGGCGGTGATGCAGCTCATGCACGACAAGCGGCAGCGTGACGCGGGGCGCTCACCGTCGAACGGTTCGACGGGCGGCGGCGACGCGTCTTCCACACGCGCGGCCTGACAGCGCGGCAGAAGCGCTTAATATCCCGCGCCGGACCTGGGCCCCGCCTTCCCTGCCATGGGAAGCGCGGGGCTTCTTCTTGATTGAGGAGCTTCAAGCCATGGGGACGTTCAAGCGACTGGGGCCGGTGCTGGGCCTGATGATGCTGGCGGGCTGCGCGAGCGCGGTGAAGAGCCAGCGGCTGCGCGCGGACTACGCGACGGTGGACCGGCAGCAGGTGAAGCGGCTGGCGGTGGTGACGCAGCCGTTCCCCCCGGGCAAGCAGTACGTGGGTGACCTGTGGAGCCTCATCGCGCGGCAGTGGCTGAACCAGAACCGGGACTTCCTGGTGAAGGAGAACACGTCCCTGCCGGAGCGGCCTACGGACGCGACGTTCAAGGACCAGTGCGTGGAGGGGATTGAGGGCGTGCTGTGGTTGGATCCGCAGGTGAAGCAGGTGGGCGACGGGGCGGAGGTGGCGCTCAAGGCGCAGCTCATCCGTTGCCGTGACGGCGAAGAGGTGTGGGCGGCGGAGTCGGCGGGGAGCTGGGACTCGAAGGACGAGAAGTACAACGAGCGCGCGGAGCAGTACGTGAAGGAGCTGGGGCCGGACGTGGCGCCCTATGTGGTGCCTTCGTACAAGCTGCTGGTGGCGACGTTGGACACGCTGCCCAATCCCGAACTGAACGAAGCGGACAAGGACGAGAAGATCGAACTGGGCGAGTAGCGTCGCGTCCCAGTGGATCCCTTCGTCCTCATTGGTCGGTTGGTGCTGGCCACGTTCCTGGGCGGCATCCTGGGCGTGGAGCGCGAAGCGCGCAGCCAGAGTGCGGGGCTGCGCACGCACACGTTGGTCGCGCTGGGCTCGTGCTGTTTCACGCTCTCCAGCATCTACACGGAGTGGATGCTCCAGCCGGGCGTGTCGCCCGGCGGGTCGCAGGCGGACATCAGCCGCATCGCCAGTCAGATTGTGGTGGGCATCGGCTTCCTGGGCGCGGGCGTCATCCTGCGCGAAGGCGGCGCGGTGAAGGGGCTCACCACCGCGGCCAACCTCTGGGTGACCGCGGCGGTGGGACTGGCCTGCGGGCTGGGGATGTACCTGGCGGCGGGTGTCACGGTGGGACTGGCGCTGCTGTCCCTGGTGGTGCTGCGCCCCGTGGCCCGGGCGCTGACGCCCATGACCGGACGCCACGGCAGGCACAACGACGAAGACGGGGACCCTGCCAATGGCGAGGATCCCCGTCCGAAGTGAAGCGCCGGCCGCCCCCAGGAGCGAGGACACATGAAGCACATGGGACTGGCAGTGCTGCTCTTCACGGCGACGGGCTGCCTGCACCTGCACCGTCCGGCCCCCGTGGCGCCTCCGGAAGTCGCCCAGGGCATCCAGTTCCCGGAGTGGAGCAAGGCGGCGTCCACCACCCTGCAGGGCCCCCAACTCAAGGCCCTTCAAATCGCGCTGGACGACTTCATGCCTCCGGGACGGAACGCGCCTGGCGACGCGGACCCCATGACCCATTGCCTGTTCCAGCTCACGACCTACGACGCCTGGGTCCAGCCCGGCGACAAGATGACCTTCATCCACTTCACGCCCCTGGAAGATGAGCGCTGCGGGCTCAGGTCCGAGGTCATGGACGCCGGTGCGAGCTACGCCGTCAGCGACGACGGCGTCATCCTCAAACGCGAATGAGCCGCGAGGAAGCTCCTGCTTCCTCACGGCCCGGTCCCGAACCAGGGTGGGTGCCCCGCCCTACTCCATGGGCACCAGCGCGCCCGTCAGGTCGTGGGTGTAGGCCACCGGGCGGTGCGGCTTGAGGGCGCTGTCATCCTCGTCCGCTCCACCTTCGGCCAGCACCGCGCCCGGAAGGTGCGCCAGGTCCCGGCGCAGGTAGACGTCATCCCCGTCCAGGTCCGCGACGTCGCAGAAGCGCACCGGGTATTCCTTCTCGAAGACCCGCCCCTTCCCGATGGTGAAACCTCGCGGGTCCACCGCGACGATGCCGCCCAGGGCTTCACCGTCCCGGTCCCGCACCGTCATGCCCCGCTGAATGTCCGTTGCCTTGAACACGCTGCTGCCTCCTGCATCCGTGTCCGGCCAAAGTGTGCATTCCCCCTGGAAACGGCGACCCCCCATCTGCTGCCGCAACGGGGGGAGCAGTGCCGCCTACACGGACTCGGGCTCCACGTCGCGCAGCGAGGTCAGCAGCGAGCCCTCCGGGCCGCTGAAGCGCCGGTCCATCTCCGTGCGCACGTAGCGCTCAATCTCCTCCGCCGTCGTCAGCTCCATGGCGCCCTGGAGCATCTCCGTCGCCTCCCGGCGGCTCACCCGTCGCATCAGCCGCTTCACCACCGGAATCTGCCCAGACGTCATCGACAGCTCGTCGAAGCCCAGCGCCAGCAGCACCAGCGTGAAGAGCGGATCCCCGGCCATCTCGCCGCACATGGACACCGGGATGTTGGCACCCTTCGCCGCGTCCACGATGCCCTGGAGCATGCGCAGCACCGACAGGTGCAGCGGCCGGTAGAGGTACGCCACCTCGCGGTTCTGGCGGTCGATGGCCAGCGAGTACTGGATGAGGTCGTTCGTCCCGATGGAGAAGAAGTCCGCTTCCTGCGCCAGCCGGTCCGCGATGGTCGCCGCGCTCGGCGTCTCCACCATGATGCCCACCGGGAAGCGCTTGCCCACCGGCACCCCGGCCCGCCCCAGCGCCGTGCGGCACGCCTCCAGCTCGCTGCGGGCCTCCCGCAGCTCGCTCACCCCGCAGATGAGGGGGAACATCAGCCGCATGTTGCCGTGCACGCTCGCGCGCAAGAGCGCCCGGAGCTGCACCCGGAACAGCTCCCGATTGGACAGGCAGTAGCGGATGGCCCTCAACCCCATGGCCGGGTTGGGTTCCTTCTCGTGCTTCGTCTTGCCCGGCACCTTGTCGCCGCCCAGGTCCAGCGTGCGGATGGTGACGGGACGGCCGCCCATCGCCTCCAGCACCTGCTTGTAGGCGCGGTAGTGCTCCTCCTCCGTGGGCGCCGTCTTCCGGTCCAGGAACATGAACTCGGTGCGGTACAGGCCAATGCCCTCCGCGCCGTGCGCCAGCAGCGAGGGGATCTCCTCCAGGAACTCCATGTTGCCGTTGAGCCGGATGCGGAAGCCGTCCGTGCTCACCGCCGGCTGGTCCTTCGTGCTGAGCGCCAGCTGCTCGCTCTCCTGGTAGCGGCGCTGCTCCTCGCGGAAGAGCGCCAGCTGGTCCTCCGACGGGTTCACCAGCACCACGCCGCGCGTGCCGTCCATCGCGACCAGGTCGCCCGGGGAAATCTGTTCGCTCGCGCGCCCCGCGCCCACCACCGCGGGCGTCTCCCGCGCGCGGGCCACGATGGCCGTGTGGCTCGTCTGGCCCCCCAGGTCCGTGACGAAGCCCGCGACGCGGCCGCTGCGGGCCATCATCGCCGCGTCCGCGGGCGGCAGGTCGTGCGCCACCACGATGGCCTCCGCGGGGACCTCCACCTCCTCGTCCACCACCTGGCCCATCAGGTTGCGGATGATGCGGTCGGCCACGTAGTCCACGTCCGAGCGACGCTCGCGGAAGTACTCGTCCGGGATGTTGTCGAACAGGTGCTTTATCTTCCGGGCCGTGCGGCGCACCGCCCACTCCGCGTTGATGCGGTCCTCCACGATGAGGCGGTTCACCTCATCCACGAGCATGGGGTCGTGGAGCATCAGCCGGTGCGCTTCCAGGATGAGGGCGTGGTCGCTGCCCTCCGTGCGCGTGATCTGGTCCTTCAGCTCCGCGAGCTGGCGGTCGGATAAATCAATCGCCGTCTTCATCCGCATGCGCTCCGGCTCCACCTCGGCGTCGGCGAGGCGCAGCTTGGGCGTGCGGATGCGCTTGCGGTCGAGGATGAAGGCGTGGCCCACCGCTACGCCCGGGGAGGCGCCGATGCCCGTCAACCTGAGTGTAGGGGTGGCCTGGCTGCTCACGGTTCGTTCCCTGCCCTGGGAGGGGGTCTATCTTCCACGCTCACTGCGCTTCGCCAAAGCGGTCCGCGATGAGCTTTTTCAATTCGGACAGGCACGCGTCCGCGTCCTCGCCCTTGCAGGTGATGGTCACCTGCACGCCCTGCCCCGCCGCGAGCATCAGCACGCCCATGATGGACTTGGCGTTCGCGCGGTTGCCCTCCGCCGCGATGAAGACCTCGCTCTTGAAGCGGTTGGCCACCTTGACCATCTGCGCCGCGGCCCGGGCATGCAGCCCCAGCGCGTTGACGATCTCGAATGTTCCCTGGGCCTCGCTCGGCATCACGACTCCTGCTGCTGCTGTGGTTCGTCCACGCTAAAGAAAGGCCCCCGCCGCGCAGGCCAATCCCGCCGCGACATAGAGAACCATGTAGGTGGGGACCCGGCGACTGACGAGCACATAGGCCAGCACCCCCACCGCCAGGCAGCCCACCGACAGGAACACCGCCCAGGTGCCGCCCGCCGTCGCCCCGAAGCTCACCGCCAGCCACGCCGCCAGCCCTCCGGCGCTCGCGGCCGCCACGCCCCTCAGGCGCGCGCCCTTCGCGGGAAGGTTCACCCGCGCCACCGCCTCCACCAACCGGTCGCCCAGGCTCAGCCCCAGCCAGTACAGCCGGATGCGCAAGAGCAGGTGCACCAGGTTGTAGAGCACCAGGAAGAGCGCCACCGCCCACACGCCCAAGAGCGGCACCATCGCCGCGCACAGGCCGCCCACCGCGGGCTTGAGCGACAGCCAGAAGAACCCGTCCCCCAGCGCCGCCAGCGGCCCCATCAGCGCCGCCTTGAAGCTCACCACGCGGTCCGGCGTCTCCTCCCCCCGGGCGATCTTCTGCTCGTGGTTGACGACGCCGCCCACGATGGCCGCCGCCACGTACGGGTGCGTGTTGAAGAAGACCAGGTGCCGGCGCACCGCCGCCTCGCGCAGGGGCCCCGGCGGGTACAGCCGCTCCAGCGCGGGATACACCGCGTACGCGAGCCCCAGGTTCTGCATCCCCTTGGGGTTCCACGACGCCTGGAGGAAGAGCGAGCGCAGGAACACGCGCAGCACCGTGCCGCGCGACAGCCGCGCTGGCGGATGCGTGGGGGCACTCACCGTGGGAGCGACGGGCGTGGTGGTGCTCATGGCCGCTCCTGAAGCTTGGAGAGGAGCACCGCCACCGTGACGCCCGCCGCCGCGAGCCCCGCGAACAGGGGCGCGCGCTTCGCGTGGCTGCTCTGCGCGGCGATGGCCGCCGCCACGCAGGCCATGGCCGGGTATGCCCACGCCAGCCCACGCACCAGCCCCTGCGGCAGCACCGCCAGCACGGGCTCCAGGAAGAAGCCCGCCAGCGCGCACGCGCCGGTGATGGCGCCGTAGCCCGCGAAGTGCGGCCACATGCCCCACAGGTTCTGGCGCATGGCGCGCGTGAGATTGCCGGCCTCCGCGGACGCCAGGGCCACGCGGGCGAGCCGCGCGGAGTACCCCTCCAGCAGCCGGTCCAACCGGCGCCCCACCCGGCCCAGGCCGATGAAGAGCAGGACGGCCAGCGACCAGATGGCCGGCGTGGAGCCCGCGCCGGTGGCGGCCGTCAGCGTGGCGGCGGCGGCGGCGGTGCCGGTGGCCGCCAGCGTGTCGTTCTCCGGCAGCGAGGCGCCCAGGTTGGCGGTGCCCAGGTAGAACAGCTCCAGGAGCATGCCCACGGACAGGCCGCTGCCGACATCCCCCAGGAGGGCACCCATGAACGTGGCGGCCACCAGGGGCCGGGACAGCATGGCCTGGAGGAACGCCTTGCGCTCCACGGCCACCAATCCGCCCCAGAGACACGCCAGCGCCACCTGGGTCCAGCCGACGTTCACCGGTTCACCCGGCCTTCGACCAGCGCTCGGTCAAATCAGGCAGGTCCACCGACTTCTCCGCGGGCACCGCGCGCGCCTCCACGCGCACGCCCTGTTCGGAGAGCTGCTGGAGGGCCTGCAGCTCCCCTTCCGCCAGGAAGACGGACGGCGACACCTGACGGCGGCCGGTGCCGAAGTGCACGTTGCCCAGGTTGAGCTGGTCCATCACCAGCCCGTGCTGGAAGGCGAACGGCACGGAGGAGACGTCCCTCAGGAGCACCAGGGTGCGGACGCCGTCCTTCGACAGGGCGGCGAAGTCCACCTGGGCCAGGGGGAGGATCTGCACCTCGATGGCACTTTGCACGGCGAGCGCCATCGCGGCGCGAATGAGGGGACTGGAAGCCGCCTCATCATCCGCCACCACCACGCGGGACACCTTGAGGTGGGGGAGCCAGGCCTCGACGACCTGACCATGGATGAGGCGGTTGTCGACGCGGACCAGGGTGATCACGGCAGTCTCGAATCGCCGACCCGCGCGGGTCCGTCAAGTTCGCGGCTGCTGCTGGGCCTCGCGAAGCAGGGCGGACGCACAGGTGATGTTGCGCTGGCCGTACGACGCCAGCTGGTTGGCCATCTCCGAAAGGGCCATCTGCTCCGAACGGAGCGAATTGGCCTTCAGCAGCATGGGCAGATTGACGCCGGCCAGGACTTCCAGATTCATCCGCTGACACATCATCAGCGATTCCTTACAGGGCGTACCTCCGAACAGGTCGGCCATGATGATGACGCCGTCCCCTTCGTCCACGGTCTTGACGGCCAGCTTCATCTTGGCGCGCAGGTCCTCGACAGGGGCCCCCGGCTCGATGCTGCAAGTCGCCACCGCGGGCAGCTTGCCCACGATCTGCTCCGCGGTTGAGACCAGCTCATCCGCCAGACGTCCATGCGATGCGATGACGAGGCCGACCATGATCACCCCTGACCAACCCCCCGGAGATTTTGCGTTCCTACGCCCATCAACGACGTGACGCAACTCCGGTGAGTTTTTCGCCTGCACCTGGGACCGCTACACCCCAACCGCTTCGACTCGAAGGTAAGGCGACTGCGCTCACCATGCCTGGAATTTCAGGTCCGGGGAAGGGACAGGATGTCGTCTGCCGGACGGGGGGACGGGCGCGATCTCCCCACACTTGTAGAGATGCCCTGCCGCCCCCAACGGTGCGTGCCCTGAAGGACGAGTCCGCCGTTCCCGCTCGGTGGGTAGGAAGGCGGCCGAGCTCCTCCCGTCGCCCGGGAGCCCTGGCGCCTGGAAACAACGGGATGGGACGCGGGTCCAGGGGTACTCGGGAGCGCGGGGTGCGGGGACCTGTAACGTCGGGTGTGTTTCAGGGCACGACCAGACGCGCCCGCTGCTCGGCTGGCCGGATGCGCACGGTGGCGCCCGCACCGAAGGCGAGGAAGTCCTCCTCCATGCCGTCGCTGAAGATGACGCCCCCCTGGGGCATCCGCGATTCGAGCACCAGTTCGTCCTTCGCGGTGACGAAGCCGCCGACGAGGTTCGCGCTGGAGTGACGGCTGACGAAGGGCTCGCGCACGACGAAGGCGAGCCGCGCCTCCTCCCACCCGAGCTTCCACGGCTGCCCCGGCGTCCCGCCCGTCTGCTGGGTGAGGCCGCGCGCCAGGGCGAACACGGAGGACAACCACCCGCTGGAGCCCGCGCCGGTGGACACGAGCACGCCGCTGGACGACTGCGCCTCCTCCTTCCCGCCGAAGCGCAGCTGGTAGCGGGCGGAGACGTGCGTGCGCGCGCCGACGAACAGGTCGTTGAAGGCGAGCAGCCGCTGCCCGTCCCCCAGCTTCGCCTCCGCGAGCTGCACCTGGCTGAAGTGCCCCCTGCCCTCCAGCACCCGCTGCACGGCGGCCCGGGCCTTCGCGGGGAGGAAGGGCAGGAGCACCCCGTCGAAGTGCTCGGGGTCCGGGTTGACGCCCACGAGCGGCTGGTCGCCCACGTACTTGGCCACGTTGGCGACCAGCCCGTCCTGCCCCACCGCCACCACGATCTCCTTGCCGGTGAAGAGAAAGGTGGGCACGAGCGAGCGGTCCACCTGCTGCACCGGCAGCCCCACGTCCAGTTGCGCGCGCAGGGCGTCCACCGCGCGGCGGTACGTATCGTCCTCTTCCTCGAAGCCCGTGAAGTCCTGGCCGGCGCGCTCCACGTAGAACTTCGCCTGCTTCTTCGTGTTGAAGCGCACCACCAGGTCCGACAACCGCGTCTTGCGCGTGACGAGCACCACCTTCTCGAACATGGCGTGCCTCTCTTGGCTTCAGGGGTTCAGCGGTCGCGAGGGTCGAAGGTCTGCACGGCAGCGCGGCCGGGCTTCGGGGGCTTGTGGCCACCGCCCGGATTCAGGAGGCGGCCGGTGTTGGGGTCGATGTTGGGGGTCGGCTCCGGGTCGTTGCCGCGCGGGGGCGTGTTCGACATGAGCGAGCGCAAGAGGTCCGGGGACACGTTGAGCTCGCCGATGCGCTGGGCGTTCTCGCCCATCTCGCGGAAGGCCAGGGCGATGTTGAGGGCCGGGTCGCCGCCGTTGGACGACGTGGCCATCAGCGTCCTCCAGTCCATGCCGCGCACGGGCGCGAGCGTCTGCTCCAGCGAGTACGCGCGCGCGTCCGCGGACTGGCGCTCGTTCTGGACCCAGCGCTCCATGAGGGCCGAGCGCTGCTCCTCCACCGCGATGTCCGCGGCCATCTTCGCCTCGCGAATCTGGCGCTGGCGCTCCTCCACCACCAGCTCCGTGGCCAGCTCGCTCTCCTTGATGCGCCGCTCCTGCTCCACGGCCGCGTTGCGACGGGCGTAGATGGCCTCGTCCGCTTCGCGCTGGAGCCCCTCGCGCGCGGCGGCCTCCAGGGCGCGCGCCATCTCCGGCGTGGGCTGGATGGAGAGCACCGAGAAGGCCATCACCTGCACGCCCAGCGCCTTCACGGCCTCCGCGTCCGCCAGGCCCGCCAGCACCTTGGACTCCAGCGCGTCCGAGTGCACCAGCACCTCGCGCAGGCCCAGCGACTGCACCACCGCGCGGGCGCGCACCTGGGCCGCCTGCACCAGCCGGTCCGCCAGCTTCTCCGGGTCGTCCGAGCGGTAGCGCCCCCCGGGCGTCACCGAGTAATCCAGGAGCCCCGCCAGCCGGCGCGGCTCCTCGACCCGATAGGTCAGCTGGCCCTGGATGGTGACGGGCTGGAAGTCACGGGTGACCTCGTTGAAGGCGAACGGCACGTCCGCGCTCGACAGCGGCACCGACACCAGCGTCGTCGCGGGCTTCCAGTAGAGGAAGGACAGGCCCGCCCCCTCGCGGACCACCTCCCCGTCCCGGTACTGCATCACGTACGTGGTCGGCGTCGACTTCATGTACCCGAAGAACATCGGTGCTCCCCCTCACTCACTGCGTTCCATTCGTGTATTTCCGACACCATCTTAGTGTCATCCGTACACGTTCGCAAATGGAAATGTGGAAACGGGGGCGCGGCGTGGATGGCGGTGGACGGGCGCGTCGGGGCGTCCTTGAATCGGGGGCATGGCGCGCAAACTCGGGGAGCAGTTGGTCCTGGACGGGGTGTTGACCCCGGAGTTGTTGAGCCGGGCGCTCGCGCGGCAGCAGGAAACGGGTCAGAAGCTGGGCGAGTGCCTGGTGCGGCTGGGCGTGGATGAGACGCCGGTGTTGCGGCTGCTCGCGCAGGAGTTGAAGACGCGCTTCGTGTCCACGGAGAAGCTGGCGCAGGCGAAGGTGGACCCGGCGCTGCTGGAGCGGGTGCCGGTGCGGCTGGCGGAGGGCTTTGACTTCATGCCGCTGCGGCTGGCGCAGGACGTGCTGTACGTGGCCATCTCCGAGCCTCAGCGGGCGCGGGCGCTGGAGGAGATCGCCAAGACGGTGGGCGTGGCGCAGGTGCTGCCGTTCGTGGCGGTGCGCCGGTCCATCCGCGCGGCCATCCGCAAGCACTACTACGCGGACCTCCAGGCCTTCGAGCACCCGCCGGAGGACCTGGTGTGTCCGCACTGCGGCGCGCCGAGCAAGCCGGGGGACTTCCAGTGCGCGCGCTGCGAGCTGCTGCTCGTGCGCAGCGTGGAGGACCTGCCGCCCCGGGACAACGTGTCGCTGGTGCGGGCGCTGCTGACGCAGCCGGAGCAGACGGGCGCGCGCGGGGTTCCCAAGCCTTCGCAGCAGGAGGCGACGCGGGTGGTGTCCTTCCAGGCGAAGACCAAGGCGGGGGGACCGCCGGTGCGGCCGGTGATTGTCGGCGGCCTGGACATCGCGCGCATGAACCTCAGTCCGTTCGAGGCGTACGTGCTGTCGATGGTGGACGGACGCACGGCCCTCTCCGAGATGGCGCTCATCACACAGGTCACGGAGGTGGAGCTGCGCGCGCTGTTCGAGTCCCTGTCGGAGCGCGGGGTGACGAAGCTGGTGGGCACGCTGGCCTCCGCCGAGGTGGAGGCCCGGGGTGAGGTCGCGCCGGCTCCGGTCCAGGCGGTGCGGGCGGCTCCGGCTCCAGTGGCTCCGGCCGCTCCGGTGGCTCGGACCCCGGCACCGGGTGCCAACGTGGCGGCGACTCGGACGCAGGCGCCGTTGCCGTCCGTGTCGCTGGCGGGCGCGTTGGCGGCGAAGCCCGCGGCTCCCCGTGCGGAGGACACCCGGGAGGAGGTGCTTCAGCGCGTCGTGCGGCTGGAGCGCGCGGGGAAGATGACGGAGGCGCTGGACCTGCTGGAGCGCAGCATCGCGCTTCTGGCCCAGCCCGCGCCGCTCTACAACCGCATGGGGATGATCGTCCTCAACCACCACCGCGACTACACCCGCGCCTCCGCGTTCTTCCAGAAGGCCGCGGACCTGGAGCCGGAGA
Organism: Corallococcus sp. CA047B; assembly: GCF_003612065.1. Lineage (NCBI taxonomy): Bacteria > Pseudomonadati > Myxococcota > Myxococcia > Myxococcales > Myxococcaceae > Corallococcus > Corallococcus sp. CA047B. The sequence goes on along the minus strand of NZ_RAWD01000138.1, from coordinate 5,108 downwards.
ACAGCGTCTACACGATGAATTTGTACTCCGTGCTGTGCATCACCGCCGATGCCACCAACGCGGGACAGAAGAAGAAGCCCAAGCGTTGAGGACTCCATGACCACCCGCTCCCCCGCCGAGTCCTACCTGCTCGACTTCCATGGTCGCCTCGCGGGAGTGACCGCGCGCTGGTTCGCGACCGCGCCCGTGCTGCGGGAGGGCGCGGCGTTTCCCTCCACCTATTCGCTGCTGGAGGCGGTGGTGCCTCGGGATGCCGGGCCACGGGTCGTGCTCGATCTCGCCTGTGGCGACGGGCATCTGTTGGAGCTGCTCGCGAAGAGGGAGCAGCCGGGGCTGTCGCTGCTCGGGCTGGACATGAGTGAGCATGAGCTCGCGGCGGCACGGGCCCGGTTGAAGGGCGCGGCGACACTGCACGCGGGACGGGCCCAGGCACTTCCCTTCGCGGATGCCAGCGTCGACGTCGTGCTGAGCCACCTGGCGCTCATGTTGATGGATGACGTGGAGACCGTGCTCGCGGAGATCCGCCGCGTGCTGAAACCCGGGGGGACGGTGTCCGTGGTCGTCGGTGGCGACATGGTGCGCGGCGATGCGGTGGAGTGCTTCGCGGGACTCTTGCGCCCCTTGATCATGGCGGAGTCCCAGCCGTGGCTGCCGCTGGGCGACCCGCGGGTTCGCTCCGTGGAGGGGCTGAAGGTGCTCTTCCGTGAGGGGTTCGTGGACGTCACGGTCCAGGACCTCGTCGTCCAGGGAGATGGAGAGCCCCGTTCGGTCTGGGACTCGCTTCGCACGACGTATGACGCGGACCGGTTGTCTCCGGGAGCACAGGCGTCACTCGAAGCCGCGTTCCTCCAGGCTGTGGAGCCCCTGCGACGCTCGGATGGCACCGTGTCCTGCCGCTGGGGCATGCGGCAGTTGACGGCCACATCACGGCTTCCTTGAGGCAAGGGGAGCCCTGTTCCTGCCCCAGCCTGAACTACGCGGACGGCGTCCACGGGACGATGCGCAGCGCGCTGCCGTCTTCCGTGGGCTTCGCTTCGTGGAGCGTCATCGCGAAGGTGCCCGTCGCCGCGTCGCGCGTGTGGTGCACGATGAGCGTCACCATGGGGATTCCCGGCATCGCTTCCGTCATCCAGGCGTAGCCGTCCTCCGGCGTCTTCGCCTCCAGCACGCACGCCGTACCGTGCCCCGTGAGCGCTCCGTTACAGAGGAGCTCCAGGTCCGCCAGCGTGCGCACCTCGTCCGCGAAGAGCAGGTCCGGGTCCTGCCGCAGGAACGACCGCACTGCCTGCGCCACCGTCAGTTCCTGCCCCACCCGCACCATGCCGATGGCGCCCCCCGTCCCTCCCTTCGGCTCCTCCACCGCCGCCAGCGCGTGCACGTTGTCGGGCAACGCATCCATCAGGGCTCGCAGGGTCGTGCTGCGGCCCGTTCCGGACGCTCCCGTGAGCAGCACCACCTGACCGTTGAAGAGCGACTTGTTCAACTCCCGGAAGTACGCCTCCAGGAACCTGCCCGCGTCCTCCGCGAGCGGCAGGCTCGTGATGCTCGGGAACGCCTGACGCGTCTCGCGGCTTCTCGCCAGCGCCGTGGTCCACGTGCCCAGTGCGTCCTCGCGGAAGGACACCCGGAACATCAGGTCCGGATCCTCGGAGCCCGCCGGGAAGGACACGCTGCCTCGGTCGGGCAGCCTCGGATCCGCGCCGCGCTTCGCGCAGGCCACCAGGGCCTGCCCCAGCGGACGGTACAGGGCGTAATCGATGGGCTGCCGCACCGGCACCCGCTCCGAGCCCAGCAACCCGACCCGGTCCGGCGAGTCCTCCCTGATGAAGAAGAACGTGATGCCCGCGTTGATCCGCAGCTTCTGCGCCGTCACTGCGTCAGCGTCCTCGCGGTCGTTCCCCTCGCCCGCGCCATCCGCCGCGTTGGCCTCGGCGCTGCCCGTATCGTCCTCGCCGTCCTCGGCCTCGCCCGCGTCGCCCTCGCCCTCGTCGTAGTCCTCCGCCGCCCAGACGGAGAACAGCGCCGCGCCCGTCCCCGCCGCCACCTCGAAGAGGGCCGCCGCCAGTGCCTCCGGCGTCGTCGGTGACGCGGGGACCCGCACCGGCTTCCGGCCCGCCTCCCCCAACTGCTTCAGCAGGCCGGCGAACACGGCCTGCGGCGTGGACGGCAGGGGGGGCTTCGGGCTCGGGTTCTTCATGGGACGCGGACGATGGCACGGCCCGTTCCGCCCCGGCCATGACAGAAGGCGCGGCCCCTCCACTCCCCGGACGGCCCGGACCGTCCCGGCTGCAAGCCTGCCGCATGGCCGAGCAAGTTGGCCTCACGAAGGGGGATCCCCTCCAGCAGGCGCTTGGGTAACATCGCTTGATGTTCAGGCGTCTCACCAACGCGCTGCGACGGCTGTGGCGGAGGCCCACCGAAAGCAGCCCCCCCGACCGGAAGGAACTGCCTGGAGGTACCGAGCCCGCCGTCCCGCCCCGGCGCTCTCGCGCCTCGGTCGCGGAGGAGCCCTCTCCCCAGGCCCGGCACGGCACCAGCCGTCCCCGTCGCCCCGCCGTGCGCATCGTCGCGCAGGGCAGCACGTCCCGCGCCAACGTCCGCAAGACGGCGCGCCGCAGCCTCCCCGCCCTCTTCTACGACCTGCACGACGACTTCCGCGCCCCCGGCCGCTGGGAGCCCGGAGACCCTCGGGGCCTGGATGACAAGGTCGTGGGCGATGTGTGGATGTTCACCGCCGGGCACCCCGTCGCCGTCGACGGCCCCATGCGCATCCCCAACGAGGCCCGGATGTCCCCGCTGGACTTCTCGCTCGCCGGGGCGGGCCTCACGCCCGTGGTGCACCCTCGCGTGGCCGCCGTCTTCGCGCGTCTGGCGCCCGGTGACGTGCAGTTGCTCCCCGTGGACATCGAGGGCCAGCGGGAGCCGTACTTCCTCCTCGTCGCCACGCGCCTCATCCGCTGCGTCGACGAAGCGGCGTGCGTGGAGGCCCACCGCTACGGCCCCGGGGATGGCCTGCCCGAGCGCGTGGGCCAGTACCGCTCCGTGCGGGGCCTGAGAATCGACCCGACCCAGGTGGACCGCGCCCGCGTGTTCCGCCCCTGGGGCTGGCCCGTCACCCTCGTCGTCTCCGAGGTCGTGAAGGAAGCCCTCGAAAAGGAGGGCGTCACCGGCGCGCGCTTCACCCCGGTGACGGACACCCGGCACTGAAAGCAGCGCCGGGACAGGGCTACTCCTTCTCGATGTCCCGGTCCCAGAGCTGCACGCGGCCGTAGTCCTCCGACAGCCGCCGCACCATCTCCGCCGCCAGCGCCACCGAGCGGTGCTTGCCGCCCGTGCACCCCAGCGCCACCGTGAGGTACGCCTTGCCCTCCTTCTGGTAGCGCGGGAACAGGAACCGGCAGAGGTCCACGACCTTCTCCAGGAACTGCTGCGTCTCCTCCCGCTCCAGCACGTACGCGGCCACCTTGGGCACCTTGCCCGTGAGCCCCTTCAGCTCCGGCACGAAGTAGGGGTTGGGCAGGAAGCGCACGTCGAAGACGAGGTCCGCCTGCGGCGGCACGCCGTACCGGTAGCCGAAGGACATGATGGACAGGCTGGGGCCCGTCGTCGGCTCCGGGCTGAAGCGCCCCTGCACCATGCGCTTCAGGTCGTGCACGTTGAGCGCCGACGAGTCGATGACCTGATCCGCCAGCTCGCGCAGGTCCTTGAGGGCCTCGCGTTCGGCGCGGATGCCCTCCGCCACCGTGCCCTCCGGGGCCAGCGGGTGGCGGCGTCGCGTCTCGCTGAAGCGGCGCAGGAGGCTGTCGTCGCTGGAGTCCAGGAAGAGCACATCCACCTGGTGACCCGCGCGGCGCACGTCGGCCAGCACGCGGGGGGCGTCCTTGAGGAAGATGCCCTCGCGGACGTCCACCACCAGCGCCATGCGCTCGATGTTGCCTCCCCCCGCCAGCTCCGTGAGCTTGGGCAATAGGAGCACCGGCAGGTTGTCGATGCAGAAGAACCCGGCGTCCTCCAAAGCGCGGATGGCGGTGGACTTTCCGGATCCGGACATGCCGGTGATGACGATGATCTGCTTCGCGGGGGCGGTCACTCGACCTCTTCTCCCAGATTGCGGCGCATCGCCCCCTGGGCGATGGCTCGATTGAGTCGTTCGGCGAATTCCCTCGCCGAGTGGTGGCCCTGCAGCTTCAACAACTGATTGCGGGCCGCCACCTCCACGATGGTGGCCATGTTGCGTCCGGGACGCACGGGGACGACCGACAAAGGTATGTCCACACCGACGATTTGCAGGTGCTTGTCCTCCACGCCCAGACGGTCGTACTCCTGGTGCGGATCCCACTCCTGCAACTCGATGACAAGCTCTATCTTCTTCTGCTCCCGGACGGCGGACACTCCGAACAGGTCCTTGATGTTGATGATGCCCAGGCCCCGAATCTCCATGTGGTGCTTGATGACCGGGTTGCCCGCGCCGTAGACGGCCCCCTTCCTCCGGGTGACGTCCACGATGTCGTCCGCCACCAGCCGGTGGCCCCGCATCACCAGGTCCAGGGCGATTTCACTCTTGCCGATGCCGCTCTTGCCCAGGAGCAGGATGCCCACGCCGAACACGTCCATCAACACCCCGTGCAGGCTGCTGGACTCCGTGAGCGCGTCCTCCAGGAACATCTGCACGCGCTGGATGAACTCGCTGGAGAGCAGCGGCGTCTTCATCAGCGACAGGCCCGCGGCCTCGCACGCGTCCACCAGCGCCTTGGGAGCGTCCAGCGCCTTGGTCACCACCACACAGGCCAGGTCCTCCTCGCCGAAGAGCTTGGCCAGCGACGCGCGCTGACCCTCTTCCGGCAGGGTGGCCAGGTAGGAGATCTCCGTGTTGCCGAACACCTGGACGCGGTGCGGGTGCAGGTGTTCGGTGAAGCCCGCCAGCGCCAGGCCCGGCTTCTGGATGCGCGAGGAGTCCACCGTGCGCTTCAGGCCCTGGGCGCCCGCCATCAGGGTGAGCCGCAGGTCGTGGCCCTCGTCCTCGAGGAGCTGGGAGATGCGAATGGATTTCATCGTCGGGACGTGGATATCACCCACCGGCCTCCGGAGGTGAACCCCGCCGTGCCCCC